>NZ_KV804495.1:0-287 GCF_001811315.1 Bacteroides sp. HMSC067B03
GACTACTGGATGAGCGCGCAGGAAGCGAAGGAAAACGGCTTTGTGACGGAAGTTACAGGCAAGGCAAAGGTCGATAAGGCTACGGCACAAATGATTACCAATTGCGGCTACACAGGTGAAATTGAGATTACTGACTCTATTAATAACGAAAAATCAAAAAATGACATGGATTTAACAATGTTGACTACTCGCTTCGGAATGGACGCAAGTACCACGGAAGCACAATTTATCGCGCAGGTAGACGTGTGGAAACGTAAGGCAGACCGCGTCGACATGCTCGAAAGACA
>NZ_KV804496.1:0-201 GCF_001811315.1 Bacteroides sp. HMSC067B03
TTTAGTGCTTTTTCTCTGATTTCTTCATAGGTGAATGTTTGCATGGTACCGTTTTATAATAAAAATGGTGATAAAATAGTGTATCTTTTGTGTCTGTGCTATCTTATATACTATTTGTAATATATTGATACAAAGGTACTAAGTTTTTAGGGAGTGACCTAATACTAGTACCACAAACTGAAAAAATCGACTAGAAGTATT
>NZ_KV804497.1:0-2203 GCF_001811315.1 Bacteroides sp. HMSC067B03
CAGAATTTGTTTGCGATAGCTTTAATCATTTATTGGAAATGTTGTCTTCCAATGAAAAGAACGATATACTGACAAATTTCAAATAAGGTTATAATAAGCAGATAAATCTCTCTGAAAGATTGATTGTCAGCTAATAAAAAAAACGGTGACTGCATCTAAAGAATCCCATGAGTATTTCTGTGTAAATATAATATTATAAGTAAATGGAATGGCTGAACAACATATATCAGAATTTTGAAGGGCTACTATCAAATTTAGCCCAATATATTCAATCAAATCCTAAAGTAGGTCATTTAATTGGTATATTTTTATTGTCAATTTGGCTCATCGGGCTTATATTCAATTGGAAGTGGACGTATAAGGGGAACGGTTCTTATGGATGGAACAAGTTACTCGAAGAATTAGGTCCTACTACTTTCCGTTTTTGGTTAGGGGTATTTATAACTATCTGTTTATTGATTATGATTTATATTTATATTAAGGTATGATAGAACCGATGCTTATTCTCTTACCGTTTATCATGCCCAATGTATAAACCTGAAGTGAAACATCAGTGCGACATTCACCACGGTCAGGGTGATAGCGATAAGGACTATTTTTGCGAGCTTCCTGCCGGGATGTTTCAGTTTTCCGTAATATTCACGGAGCGCTTCACGCCGCCCGGCTGTGTAGCGGAGCTGGCAGAACAAGTCGGGAAGAAAGCAGAGCATCATCACTACGGCAAAAGCAACAATCCAACTGAAATAGCGAAACATCAACGGTGTTCCAAGCGGTACGAGTATGGCAAAGAGCCAGCAAAAGAACAACAGCATACGCCCGTTAAGGTTGGTATGCTCCCTTTCGTGCCATATCTCGGCTACATACCACATATAGTCGATGAAGCAGATCCGGTATTTGCGATTATCCTTATCCATATCATTACAAAAATAATGTATTTTGCTCACTTAATCATTACTTCATACCGAAAAACACCACGCAAAATAAAAAATACCCCGTCGGCAAGAACAAGCCGACGGGGTATTTTTATCCTCACTTGTCCTTAATCAGGTGCGACAGCTCCGGGTCTGCCTTGATACGCCCGATCTCGTCGGCGACAATCTGCCTGACCTCGTTCTTGATGCGGTAGTAGTTGGCGTCGATCTGCTGCTGCATGGTGTCGTTGCCGTCCTTGTCGGTGAAGTCGATGATCTGCGGAATCTTCACGTAGCGGGCGGTCTCCCGCTTGACCTGCTCGTTGTCCACGACAATCTCGGCATGGAAAATCTTCTGCTCGATACGCTCGTCGAAGTTGTCGGCTACCGCCCCGACGAACATACCCTGCGTGAGGTTGGAAATCTTGCTTGCCGGAATGAGGCTGTCCATCTGGGTATTGATGGAGACGGAGGTCTCGTTCCTGTTGATAGTCATGTTCTGCCGTTTCTGTAAGACCTTGCCGAAACGCTCGGAGAGCGTCTTGGCAGTTTCGGCAACTACCTGTCCTGCAAAGACATTGCCGACGGTATTGCAGATTACAGCGGACTCTTTGTCTCCATAATCACGCTTCAACTGGCTGAAATCCTGAAAGCCGAGCATGACGGCTACCTTGTTGCTTCGGGCGGTGGCAATGAGATTATCCAGCCCACGCATATAGATGGTGGGCAGCTCGTCGATAATCACGGCGGATTTGAGCCGTTTCTTCTTGTTGATGAGCTTCACGATGCGGGAGTTGTACAGTCCCAATGCCGCCCCGTAGATACCCTGCCTGTCGGGATTGTTACCGACTACGAGCACTTTCGGCTCTTCGGGATTGTTGATGTCGAGGGTGAAATCGTCCGCCGTCATCACCCAGTAGAGCGCCGGGGAAATCATGCGGGAAAGCGGTATCTTGGCACTGGCAATCTGCCCCTGCAACTGCTCCACCGCCGAGGATTCCCATGCGTCCATGAAGGGAGAAAGGTAATTCTCCAGCTCCGGGTACGAGGTGAGGATGGGGAAAATGTCGGCGTACTTGCGGTTCAGGAACTCGATGGCATGGGGAAAGGTGCAATACTTGCCGTTCTTGTAGATTTTGAGATACCATATAATACTGGCTAACAGAATGATAGGCGATTCTACGAAGAAATCGCCCTGCTTGGAAATATCGGGTAAGTCAAGGGCATTACTGCCCCCTTCTCCCCTAAGAACCGTACGTGAGAGTTTCCCCTCATACGGCTCAAGCAACTCA
>NZ_KV804497.1:2303-3563 GCF_001811315.1 Bacteroides sp. HMSC067B03
ATTTGTTGTTAGAAATCGGCTCATACTTTCAACAGTTTCGTTTATTTCGCTTGTAGCAGTTGTTATGGACAAGTTGCCGTACAATTGAACCACCAACAGATATTTCATTGACGTTCCATGCTTTTGTACAATCTATCTCCTTGCCGCATAACGGACAAGTTCGCTTCTGCTTGTTCCATAAATATAAGAGTGACTTACGTCCTTTGAGAGATTCCAGCATTTGTTGCTCCTTTCGCTGAAAGAAATAATCATCATATTCCGGGTCGAAAGGGTTTGCCTCCCCCTTGACTTGCTTGTACGGAGTATAATGTATATCCGACAACCTTTTAAGGGTCAGGTAGTTCACTTTCTTGCTCTTGGTTTCATATTTCCATGCAAACGTCCATTTACGCCCCCGAATTTCATGCCAATACTTATCTGCAACCCAAGACTTGCGTTTCTTTGGGTGGCGACGTAAAGCCCATTTCTTTGTGAGGTTGTAAATGTGATTGTCGCAACCGTGAAAAGCATTGGTTGATGCACCATATCGGTAATAGTTTCCCCAACCTGTTATCACAGGATTGAGCATTCGTATCAGCGATTCCTGCTTACACATTTTATGTCCTTTAACGATGTCACTGATTTTTGCCCTAAAGCGTTTCTGTGCATCTTTGGACGGAGATGTGTACAGCCTTTTGTCGAACTTCCTTACATTGAAACCTAAGAAATCAAATCCATCGTATATGTTCGTAATGGTAGTTTTCTCTTCGGATAAGGTAAGACCCCTTTCTTTGAGAAATTCTATCACCATTGGTTTGACCTCGTTTTCCAATAATTCCTTATCTCGACCTGTGATTATAAAGTCGTCCGCATACCTGATAAGATTCACTTTGTAGTGGAATGTCTTATAGTTGATGAAACGTCTTTTGAATCTTTCAGCCAAGAGTGGTTGAAGTCCGTCAAGTGCTATATTTGCAAGTGTCGGTGATATGATACCTCCTTGTGGTGTACCCTCTTCTGTCGGGAATAGTTTGCCATTGAATACAGCTCCACATTTCAGCCATTTTCTGAGTATTGTTTTATCCATAGGGATATTTTCAATAAGCCAGTCGTGACTGATGTGGTCGAAGCAACCCTTAATATCTCCCTCCAAAATCCATTCGGGGGAATGCTGGCGATTTAGAACCGTATCAATCTGACGAATTGCGTCCATTGTCCTGCGCTTCTTTCGGAAGCCGTAAGAAAAACGGTCGCCTGTCGTTTCGGCTATCGGTTCCAATG
>NZ_KV804497.1:3663-4213 GCF_001811315.1 Bacteroides sp. HMSC067B03
GTTTACCGTTCTTTTTCTTGATGTGAACCCTACGGAGCGGCTGTGGATGGTAGCCACGACGTCTAAGTTCACCGATTGCTTTGTACTTGCGCTTGGGAGAGTCCCAAAGCTGTTTATCTACTCCAGACGTATTCTTCCCTTTGTTGGAAGTAACCCTCTTTACTGCCAATGCCTTGGCGTAAAAAGAGTGAGTAAGCATCCACTGCAAGGTTTTCACCTTGTTATGTCTGCCTTCTTTCTGAGCCTTTACAATACGCGCTTGTAGCTTTCGGACATAGGTTTCACACTTAGACCAGTTCATACTGTCCCAAGTCAGATTCCTGCTGTCAGCAGGCGCACACGATGTTTTAATCTCGTTCATTTGCTTTCCTCCTTTTGAAAGTTCTAAAAGTTATCTTGTAAAGAGTTACCATATACGGAAGTCTGCCCACTTTCGTGTCGGATGATGTTACCCTCATTAACTCGTGATGTTGGTTCAATCCGTATCCTCCCCATTACAGGGCGGCATTCGCTTTCTCCGTTATCTCATACCTGCACCCCATTCGGCTTG
>NZ_KV804498.1:0-540 GCF_001811315.1 Bacteroides sp. HMSC067B03
TGGGGTGGAAAAATTCAGAGATTTAGTTTTTATATGGGTGGTCTTGAATTTTTCCACTACCATAAATTTATAAAGCAGAAATAGCCCTCAATTTTTAATAAACAATAGTTCTTGCTATTACAAACGCTTTTCGTAACTTTGTGGCAATTTCAGATACCTAATGTGTTAGGGCTGAAAGGACATATTAGTTAACGAAGAGCGTTTAAGATATTATCCTATCATGAAATCTGGACAATTTCACTTGCACGGGATAGTAGGCAAGAACGCTCACGTCAATGTTATATACCTATCTTGTTAAGATAGTCTATATATCGTTTGGCGTGGGCTATTGTTTATTATTGTGCAAGGGCAGTCCAGAGCCTCATGATGATAATATTCAATAGTTCCCACGCTTTTCTCATTGTATAATACTATCCAAAGGGAACAGGGTAGATAAAACGATATATAACTACGAATCAGACATTAAGAAACAACTTTTGCTACTATCTTTTAAGTAGCCAACTCATTTTTTGAGCAGCTTATACTACAAATTAAATTATT
>NZ_KV804499.1:0-18768 GCF_001811315.1 Bacteroides sp. HMSC067B03
ACCTTATATTTGCTCTTTTTATCTTTTGGATAGCAAATTTTTGTCCCTAGTTTGTCCCCCGAAGCATTCCACAAAAACATAATATATTAAATATCAATTTATTACAAGTAAAAAATGATACAAAACATTTTTCACATTGGCGAAATCTCTCTTTTTTTGTTAGTCTTCAAAGTCTTTCCAAGCCATTTTATTTACGATTTGTATACCCTAAACTTATTTTTGAAATAACAGAGAATCGATCTACAAATCTTTCAAAAAAGATCACGTTCCCCCAATATGAACACGAAAACATAGTACAATTCTTTCAACTCTTCCTTCAACGTTTTCATCGCATTATATTTCAATGTTTTTACCGTATTCACAGAGATTCCCATCTCTTGGGCGACCTCCACATTACTCCTTCCTTGCAACACGTATTTCATTATTTTTGAACTTTGAGGAGGAAGTCTCTCGATTGATGCATGAAGCAAGGCGATAGTCTCTTCTTCAATCACAACTTCTTTAAAAATAACATCTTGCTTTTCCAAGATTTCCATAATAAAAGAAGTATTATTTTTATAATTCCGAAGGTAATTTAAACTAGAATTACGTACAGAAGTATATAGATAAGCTTTCATGGATTGAATATTCTTTCCCGTTTCTTTCATGCTCCACAAATTTAAGAAAGCTTCTTGAACGATATCTTTACTTTGCTCTTCGTCATTCAAGTAATGATCCGCAAGAGCGCATAATCTTGGATATAGTTCATAAAACAACGATTCAAAATGCTCAATTTCCCTTTCCTTGCACCCCATATTAAATAGTTATTTGTTCAAAAAATATTCATGACTAAAATATTAGTTTATCTTTCTATTTCCAAACAAAAAATCTCGATTTCATATTTTTTCATTACATCCCAATAATTCATTATTCTTACTTGTTAGTAACACGTCCCTCCTTTGTCGTCACAAATACACACACTCTCTCGTCCAATCGTGTTTCACTTTTTTCATATACTACCTCACAAGATATGCACACCAACCTTTTGCTACAAACATATACTTGTTTATCTTCGTTTCCATTATACCCCTCCCCACGTGTTCGATATCCTAACTGACAATTCTCTTGTTCAAAAAAGAAATCCAACCAGTATAGACCCTTGAAAATTTTGTTTTTGACAACGAAGGAAAAACGGTTGAGCATAATAGGCCAGTTTTCTCACTACCCACGAGCTTGATAAAGTATATATCTTGAAAAAGACAATGCCCTATCTTCTGACACGGGTCAACACCATTTACACATACATATAAATGATGTTCCCGTGTCATCTTTGGATAGCACAAACGACCACACTCGTCTGGTAGTAGAGTCCTCTCAAATAATCTAAACTAAACGTTTCTATTAAAAACATTTACCAAGGCGTACGGGATCATTTCCTGCAATATTTTCATTTTATTTTCCACAGAAAGAAAATATCATTTGATAGTGATTGTAACTCTAAAAGTACATTTATCTCAATTAATTCATTTTAATATAAAATTCAAAAAAGACGTAATTGGTTTGTATTTTTTTCATTGAATATTTGTGAAGCACATACGGACACAGGGTCAAATTTACATTAGAAACACTAGGAAACCCAAAGGCCGGCGGATAGCTTTTTCAACTTTCAAACGAATAAAGAACAATTTTCAAAATGGAAACGTATAAGTAATGATTGTAATTTGATGGCTACCGTGGGGATCATCTGAAATTTTGAATCGGAATTTGGTATCTTTACAAAATAATGATGCCCAGTGGCATTCTTTATAACAAACCGGTAGCAAGCTTTGTTGCTTTGAAAAAAATATCTAGATACATGACTGACAAGAATGAAGGTTAAAACACGGAGCGAGATATTCTAGATCGTAATCTCGCAAATTCTCAAAGATGAGCTTGATTATCGAGAAGCTACCAACGATCAATATATTATCCATATAGCGGGGTCTTTTCTGTCAACCAACCTGAAACTTACCATTCTCACCCCTGATGTTTCCCTGCGAAAATGGCATATCAGATTATTTTCCGATGTATGAAATGTGGTAACAACTAAATCTCGATCATAACGACTATAAAAATCCGTGAATCTTTCAAAGATACCCAAACCTCTTCGGGAAACTTGAAGTTCCTCGCTTTTACCTTTCTTCTTCTCGTACAAGCCCGGGTAAAAATCATCTCACGCACAACGATCAAACCATTTCCCGCTACTCAACTCTGTTATTGTTGCGACAGCATCTTTAACAACCAATGGTTTTACACTGTTTTCTATTATCTTCAAGGCGTTTCCCGCATCATGTCTGATAATAATCCCCAAAGGAAATTTGCAAAAATGTCACCATCCACTTCTCGACTTGAACAGTTTAAATCGATCACGAATGCAGTATTTAAACGTTCCGTTCTTTCCACGACAGTGACATAACGAGGACAATACCTCCATAACTTCCTCAACACCTCTCATGTAGAGTTTGAATACCAGGCGACAATCGCCCCCTCATGTTTATCTTTCAACGCTTCCACAACTTGACTCCGACCTGGCTCTTTCACTAACTGACTGATAACAGAAATCATATACCCCTTCCCCACTAGATTTGCGTAAATGTATCCCACACGAAAACTAAGTAATAATAATAATAACAGCAACTTACTCATAATCGACATCTAATTATTAATCATAAAAACGAGGGTTTATCCATCGAGATACCTCTTTTTCCATCTCCTAGGTCTTCTCTTCATCACCTGTCATTTTTCACAGCTTACTTTCTAAATAAAGCAACACTCCTTTCGTCCCGTCTGAACCAAATTGTTTCACGACATTTTCCAGGAAATCAATATAAGGTGTCAAGCGAGTTGTCGTAACGTTACAAGTAATTTTGTTAATAAAATTTTCCGTCAGTTCTTTTTCCTTTCTCTCGTACAAAGATATATTGACAGTACGATCTTGTAAATATTTTCACTATTATATATTCATATTTACACAACAGAATGAGTCACTAAAAGTGTCAAAAAAAATAACAGAAAAAATTTAAACTATTTCTTTTCACGTATATTATAGCCTCAAAAATCAATAATTTATCATTTTTATTCTTAATAAAAAACGAAAGCGATGCCAAGAAATAAAGAACAAAACATTTGGGTGAAACGACTTGTTACAGGAGATGAGATTGCCTACAAAAAATTTTTCAAGAATATTATCCGACTTTCATTCATTTCGCACAAAGATAAACCTTTTTTTCAAAGTCTTTTATTGCTTGCATTCTAAGTGATAAACCGGCTTTAACGCTAACTTTCTTTTTAATGACAAGGAATTTATAGCCTGCCACTATTCCCACATTAAAATTAGGCGACAGCCATCTATTCCTGATTTTTTTCGGGCATAGTTTATGCTTATACCCATCTTCAAGCATATGCATATATTTAATCGTTTTGCATACTTTTTCAACATAACAAACCCCGAAAGTTAGACACAAAACTTTCGGGGTGTATATCACAACTTCTTGGCAAGATTATATTAGTAAAATATTGAAACAGATGTATTCTGTTGAATTATTTATTTCAATATGTCTAGTAACGTCGTGTATTTTTCAACAGCAAGTGGCCTAGCCTTATTCTTTTCTTGTTCAAGATAGCTTACCACTCTACCTTTCATAGAATCTGGAATCAATGGCCAAAAACGTTTCCATAGCATATCCAGATTCAATTGACCAAACTTGTAATCCATTTGGGAAACGCCTTTGTTATATACTTTTAGCACCTTTTCCCAATCTTTTTGGCTGGCAGCTTCCGTGATCGTTACGAGGTAACCAAGGGTTGAATTTTTCTTGACGCTCCTGGTATGTTTGATGTCTTCAATGACAGATACGAGTATTTCATTATTCATGTCGGGTTCTGGCAACATATTCATAAAGTAAGGAAAGTAAATATTTAAAAGAGCCCTTTCTATTACTGTTTTTCCCGCTAGTTTTTGATATTCCGCCTGGTGGCGCAAGAAATAACGAGACATATCGCTTTCCGGTTCCGTTGCGAATCTGGTATAAAAAGGTATTAAATCTTTATCTATTCTTTCTTTTTCGGAAAGCGTGTTGAAGTATTTTTCCGCTTCGTCAATTGCCTCTGTTTCTTGCATATCCCCCGCTGATACCATATTCCTTAAATATTCTATCACGACTTGGGGAGTCCGGTCACCCGCATCATATTTTGCCTTTACCGGGCCGTAAGCGGTTGAATCGGATAAAGCTCTTGCCATTTCATCTATCAATGCCCGTGGGGGACGTGCTCCCGTGAACCTGTGTAATAAATTTCCCTCTGAATCCAAGACCAGTAACGTGGGGTATACTTTGATGCCATAACGTTTAGCAAGTTCTATACCTTCTCCACGCTCCATATCCATTTTGAAATTTACAAAGTTTGAGTTGAAAAAGTCCCCGACGGGTTTCATGGGAAATATTTGGTTACTTAACACTTTACACGGGCCACACCACACGGTGAAACAATCCATAAAAACCGGTTTGTTTTCTTTTCTAGCTTTTGCTAAAACTTCAGAGAAAGTGCAATCTTCAAATTTAACCCCGTTTCCAGCGTTAACAATTTGTTTTAAAGCGTTCTCATATTGTTTTGCTGTTGCCTGGTCTACTTGTTGGATTCTTTCATTCAAGTATTTTTCAACCGCTTGTTTTAATTCCAAATGTTGGTTCGTTACCGTCACCAGGTTCATATCTGCTCCCTCTAAAATTTGTGATTGCAGTTTGTTGCCATCCTTTTTCAGTTGTTCGATAAAATCAATATATCGTTTTTCTCCCCGTGCTTTTGCCAGATTCAGGTAAACGAATGCAACATCTGTTTCTGCCAAGTAGTTATGCATTTTCTTTTCGACTTTCTGAATGTTGAATTTTTCGTATCCCTTATCGTCAAATAAAAATGGATAAAGAATACGGATGTACATCACTGAAATGTATTGGTCTACAATATCTTTACCATTTTCTTTCACAAAAGCGTCATAATTTTCCAATAGGAAAGGAAAACGTTCAGAGTTTGCATCTTCTAGTAAAGATGTGAAAATGGACCAGTTTTCTTTTTTGATTAACTCTTGAGGGTCGAGCATGGCGACGTAAATTTGAACTACCGAATCCCGATGTACTTTCATATCAGCATGGTCTAATACATTTATGTAGTCCCGTAGAAAATCTATATCCCGTTTTCCTCCACGGAACTTTTCGGTCATTCCGGTCAGACAACGTTCAGGATTAAGTCCTCTTGCCACTTGTTCCTTGAACTCCGGCAATTTACTCCCTCCCACGATTCGATGTAATAGATTCCCTTTCGAATCCAATATCAAATAATGAGCGAAATAACGAATTTGGTATTTTGTCACCAGGTCTTTATGTGCTGGTACTGATACGTCAAGACACAAACATACAAAATGATCATTCAACCATTTGGCAAATTCCGCATCGGAAAAAACAGCTTTGTTCATAGCATGGCATGGAATGGCCCAATCGGCAAAACAATTGAAGAAAATAGGTTTATTTTCCCTTGCAGATGCTTTCAATGCTTCTTCGTATGAATTTAAATATTTGACTTTTACGTCAGCTTTTGCCGCATCACCATATATACTTTGAGCAACTCCTGCGGAAAAACTCCAACATACGAGAATAATTGCGAATAAAATATTTTTCATTTTTAATTTCGTTTTTACTTTTTGTCTTTTACTAAACGTACATTATACATTGTCGGGTGACCATCTTCATTCTCAAATCTTGTGGTTGAACGTAATATCTGGTTCGTCCACGTGGCAATAGATCGCATAATTCCCACCCGTGTGGAATCCGTTTCCGCAAGATTTTCTGATGACCAGAAATAAGCATTACGCCCTTTGTTGATAAAGGTCTGGTCATCTTCCATTTTATTATATCGTGGGGTGTAAATTTTTCCACCGCCATATAGAACATTAAAACCAATCCCGTTTTTGTCGGCTTTCAGGTATTCGGCCTGGTTTGTTCCCCGCCAATCGTTATCTTTAGGGACTTCTCCTTCGCTCATACCAAGAAATCTTTCTAATTTCTTCCAATCCTCATCAGTGGGGAGTCGCCAGTCACCTTCTGACGGCACGGCTTTTAAAGCTGCTTCATAACTATATAACATCCCGTAAGTTTGGGAATAATTACCGTTATTCTCTTCGGCTTTCTGGTAATTCGTCAAGGCGTATTCCGGAATTTTTGAAATTCTCATGTTATTGGCGAATAATTCTATCTGGGGGTAAATTAAGTAATAGCAATTCCCGCTTACAGAATCTTTCATATCACTTATGATTTTATCATAACTTGCATCCGGGTTATTTTTCAGGTATACACTTGGTAAATATGTTGGGGCAAACATCTCATAGTACATTTCATACCATACTGAACTTTCGTCAACGCCATATCCTAACATGAAGTTGTTCAAAGAGTCCATACAAGGGGATTCATCGATTTTTCCGGTTTCCAAAGCAGTAGATAACGCTTCCCGGAATTCACTGTCATTTAACGGAACGGATAAGGTGTCAAAATAAGTTTCTTGCCAAGTCGCACAACCAGCTAGATTCCCTCCCGGTAGTAAATAGGCCAAGTTTTCAGCCATCCAGATTTGATCACCGATTTCTATGCAATGATAAGTTTTGTTATCACGGGTGTCTATAAATTCTCCCGCATCAGTTACTCCTGTTATCTCGTAGGAGTAAGTCGAATCGTCAGAACATGCCCATAAGAAAAATAAGCCTACTAACAATGTTTCTAAAAATTTTTTCATAACATCAATTAATTACAATTCAACTCCCATTTCATTTACAATCACCTCGTAAAGGATATTGTACCTTTTCATAACCAGTGAATAGTCTCCAAAATATTTTTGGAATTCCTCTGGACTAAAACGAAGCATTAATTCCACGTATTCATTCAAATCAATAGTCACGGAATTAGGAGAGGTTGTTATTACGAAAGTGGAAGTCCCGACAAAACCATAGGGGCCGACAATACTGGCAAAAACGGAACGGCTCTCGTCAACGTGTTCTTGTGTGGGAGGCTCTTCAGCCCATGACGGCCACCTTGATTTTAAGTCTTCCAAGTAATTTCCCTCCATGGAGGCAGGCCGCCCATAAGAGAAATAATAACCCCCGTAACCGATCCATGGATCAGATGTTGGATACACAAATAAGTCTTTTCCATAGTTTGAAGCCTCGGAAATTGTCCCGAATTC
Source organism: Bacteroides sp. HMSC067B03 (assembly GCF_001811315.1). NCBI lineage: Bacteria > Pseudomonadati > Bacteroidota > Bacteroidia > Bacteroidales > Bacteroidaceae > Bacteroides > Bacteroides sp. HMSC067B03. The sequence goes on from NZ_KV804499.1 coordinate 7,243, forward strand.
ATCTATTTTTGAAGTGAAGTTTTCAACTTTATCCAGAACTAGAGTTTTTTCAATGTTGGAGATTGTATTGTCCAATGAACCGTCGTCCACTATTTCATCTACCCGGCACCATAACATAACTCTGAAATTAGTTTCAAAACTTGTTTCTTCTTCGATTTCCCCTGCCGAATTTATCTTGTAAATGGAGTCTGCGCTCATAATCAGCGTGGGGTATAATGCTTCTGAAACATTCTCCAGAAATTGACGAATGCCCGTCAATATTTTTAATTGTTTTTCTTCTCCTTTGGCGTAAACAAATTTATATTCTACTTGAGTGTTACCGGTTCCGGATTCTGGTTTATAGAACAACCAAGTCGGGTCTATTAATTCATAACGATACACGGGATTTCCGTATACATCCGTTCTGACAAATTCTTGGTTTACCGTGTCGTTAAAATAGACAGAAACTCCGAATTCGGTGAAAATCTGGTAACGTTCATGCTGTACGGGATCATTCGGATCGTCGGTAATTGCGTAAATATTCGAGAAGTCGATCTCGTTTTTCAGGGTGTCTTCTTTCCCGCAAGAAAAGAAGAGAAAGCCGATTAAAAATAAATATATATATTTCATACCTTTATCATTTTCTGTCCGATTTATTGTTCTAATGGGATTCGTTCCGGTCGTTGATTGTCCGGCATGGGCTTGGTATCAAATTCCAGCACGTTTTTAGGAATGGCAAACACGTAAGCCGGGTCGTCCTCTTCTAATACATAGGTTGCGGTGCGCTCTAAAACATTAGCTGAGTTATAAAAGCTAAATTGTCTGTATATTTTTTTCTTGTAAGGATATTTTTCACATACGGAATAACGCCGTAAATCGAACCAGCGATGTCCTTCGAAACACAACTCCTTGCGCCGTTCGATGCGAATCTGTTTTACAAGTTCCTCTCCGGTGTAAGTTTGATCCTGATAATCAACGATCCGATTTCTCAGTAGTTCGTTTAAGTATTTGTTAGCTGTTGCGTCATCCGTACCGAGCATAGCACATGCTTCTGCCATATTCAAGTAGGCTTCTGCCGCCCGTAACATAAGTACGTCGGATACTCTGGCTTGGTAATTCCCCGTGTTATATTTGTATAACAAGGCAAGGCTATCCGTGTCTACGTTCTTTTTAAAACATCCTTTTCTGCGGTCATTCTCGTCATATAAATTATATAATTCCCGGGACACGCAGAATTCTGGTGCGTTACCGGTCCAACATACTTGTGAAAATTGTGAGTTTTGGGAAAAGATTAACTCTGTATTATCTTCATTTAGAAAACGGTTATCTTCGCTTAGCGTGTCTCCTGCAACTAACGAAGATAAGGCTATATTACCGAACAAAGGTTCCAAAATATTTTTTGCGTTTTCCCATTCCTGCATATGCAGGTATACCCTTCCGAGTAATAGGCGGGAAGCTTTCTCGGAAGCCCGGTAAAGGACATGTTTTGAACTGTGGCTAAAGGCTTCCAGGGATGCCAGTAAGTCGGACTCTATTTGCGAGTATATTTTGTCTAAAGTTGCACGCTCGAATTGCGTGTCTTTATCCTTGTCATGCTCAACTCCTGATGTGATTTTAAGAGGGACACCTAGGTCAGAAGAGGCTGTTCGTGGGTTATACGGTTTGCCGTAAAGGTTTGCTAAAATCAAGTAAAATTGCCCTCGTAAAAACAAGCTTTCACCTTTCACCCTGTAATAGTCTGCTTTTTCCTGATCTGTCTTTAAATCTAGGCGATCGATTTCTTCTAAAGTCGAGTTAATCACCGCAATACGTTTGTAAAGGTCCACCCATGTGGTTTGGTCATCCGAACTCCCCAATTCCGTGTTCGTGATGTCACGTTGCCATGTCGTGTAACCGAATAACGTTTTGTTCATGGATAACCACTGGGTAATCGGTTTATCTCCCCCAACCATGTTTATTGAACTTTCCGATACGACATTCAAGTCATCGTCAAGTGTATTAAAAAAGTCACACGTACGTCCACCACTCGGGTACACATAGCTTGTCGGGGGATTCGGTTTAGAACTCCCGATGTAAACCGAACCTAGTAATAATTCGTCATAATCAGAAATCTTAGAGGCCCGAACATACGTTTGCGAGTATTCGTCTAAAAATCCGTTACATCCGGCACAAGATAGTAATAATATTCCCGTTATTATATTTCTTATATTCATAGTCTTTTAATTTAGAATGACAGGTTTACTCCGATTGTATGTGAAGGTCTTACGGAAAGATTTGGGGAACTGAATCCGGCTTGGGAAGGATCTTGTCCTTTTAACTCTTTCGCTGAAATTGTAAATAGATTTTGAGTACTGAAACTGATTGAAGCATAAGAGATCGGTAATTTTTTCAATATTTTTTCCGGAACATCGTAACGTAACGATAGGGATTGCATTTTTAAATAATTACCGCTAACCACCCTAATATCCGAGTCGTCATACATTTGCCAGATGTTATCGGCAAAAGATCCTGTTAATCCTTGGGAGCCGGCCGTCATGGAATAATGATAACGGTATTGGTCGAATAGAGGATCGGAAGGACTCAATAATGCCGGGTAATTGGTACGTTGCTCGTCTCCCGGAACTACCCAACGATCAATAAATTCTTTGCGGACATTTTCTACCGAAGTAATACCATTTTGAATGGGACCGTACATGTCAAATAGGCGGATTTTGGAACCTAAGCTGTATGCCAGGTTAAAAGAAAGATTCCAACGTTTGTAGCGGATATTGTTAGAAAAACTTCCGGAAATAAATGGATCACGGCATCCGCTGTCCTCCAAAACAGTCATGATGATTTCGGCAACAGATTTACCGTACAATAAATGTACCCGGTCTTCCCAATCATCGAACATCGGTAACCCGGTTTCATGATCTAGACCCAGAAATTTGTAAGAATAGAAAGTACTGATCGGTTTACCGCTGATGATGGCAGTTCCATCCAGGAAAGCCTCTTTCGTATAATTTTCTAACGGTTGGGATTGTACTTCATTTAAATTTATTGAATAATACGTAGAAACAAACCAAGAGAAGTCTTTCGTTCGAATAGGATAACCGGATAAGGAAATGGACATACCTTTATTGGATAAAGTTCCGTTATTCATTACATAAGTGCCGCTTGGGGTTCCGTTTACGGAAGATACTGCGATTGATGAAAGTAATTCATTCGTTTTTTTGTAATAAAAGTCTGTGCTAATATTTAATCGGGAATTGAATAAATCTAGATTTAACCCGATGTTGATTTGGTTTGTTTGTTCCCAACGTAGATTGGGATTTGGTAACTTGTACAACGTTGATACGTATTCCCCGTAATAGGTGTCAATTCCTCCTTGATTTAATAACATGTCCGGGGTCTCCCCGTCAATCATATTTCCTTGTTTTCCGTACGACATTCTCAAGCGCATGTCAGAAATCCATGCACCACCTTTATAATCTCCGTCAGAATCCAAGAAAATAATATCTTTTAAATTTAACATGGTTGATATAGACCAAACAGGTAATAATTTGTTGTTACTTTCACTACCGAATTGGTTGGATACGTCGAATCGTCCGTTAACATTGAACGTGAAGTAATCTTTGTAGCTGTAAGAAACCGTAAGATAACCACTTAGTTTATTTGTTAACGATTCGCTTATCGAATGATGTGGCGCAGCCAACCAACTTTTGAAATAAGGATAATCATCAATCAAGTATGTCGTTTTACCGTTTACAGATGTGGAAGTGGACATATCCACGAATTGTTTTCCCCGTTCTTTTAAGTAACCTCGGGATTCATCTGCAATTGCCTGATTTTTGCTAGAGTTAGCCTCAAGACCCAGAGAAGCACTGAGTAAATGGTACGCTTCTTTATCTAAACCTTTGCTATAATTGGATTGCAATCGTAAGGTCCAGTTCTCGGCAGTACTTTGATTCGTGGTTAGAATTCCACCGTAAGGCAGGTAACAATATCCACTTTCCCCGGTTGGAGGAGTATCCTCGGCCTCTGCATTACGTAGAGAGGCTACTTTCCAGGTTTTCTCCCCCCACCAATCCGTTTGCGTGGTGTTACTCCGTGTGTAAGAACCTGCAATAGTAAGATTCCATGATTTCATGATATCATAACGCAAATCCATGGATATCATTGCGGTAGAACCATCATACTCTTGAGAAGAATTATTAATTTCGTTTATGATATTGTAATTTAATCGGGTATTTCTAGTATCACTGGCTTTCTTGTAATAATACAAACTTCCGTCACTATTGAAGCAAGGCAACGCACGGGTTGTATTGTAAGCGTATCCCATGGCGTCTATTTCTGTCGGTACGTGATTCTTTTTTTGTATATTCCCGTTAAGACGCAGGGCAACCTGGAACTTATCGCTTAATTTTGCATCGAGGTTGAGCATTATGGAATAGCGATCGCTGTAAGAGGTTTTAGCTACACCGTTATCATCCGAAATGCCGAATGAAGCGTAGTAACATACTTTCTCAGAACCTCCTGACATACTTAAATTATGAGTCTGTGAATAGGCGTCTCTAGTTAATATATCAAACCAATCGGTGTTTATTGTTTCATTTTGTTGAACCTCTGTAAGAAATTCGTCATAACTCGTTTTCCCGCTCATCCAGTTGTAGTAAGCTCCCTCGTACCCGACAGTTGGCATATATGGGTCGAAGATATAGTGATTGTCAACAAGATCTTTACCGAATTGCATACGTTCCTGGGAATTCATCAGATTTATATTCCGATCCGTGTAACGAGGCCGTCGGGTGATCTTTGAAGAATGACTATAAGACAAGGAGATTTTTCCGGCTTTTCCGCGTTTCGTGGTAACCACGATAACCCCATTAGCAGCTTGTGTCCCATACAAGGCTGTTGCGGAAGCATCTTTTAAAACATCAATGCGTTCAATATCTTGAGGATTAATACCAGCAATTGCATTTCCGATGATGTTTATATAATCAGGATTGTTCAAGTCTTCCGGGCTTACATTCACCGGGTCTGATAACACGAACCCGTCCAAGACCCATAACGGGTTTCTGTTTCCGGAAAGTGTGGAGGTTCCTCGAACACGAATACGGGGAGTTGCTCCTACCTCACCGGAGTTTAACATTAGCTGTAAGTCCGGAATACGACCTTCCAAGGCTTGGTCGATACTCGTCATACCAGGTACTAATATATCTTCTGCCTTGACAGAGGATATGGCACTGGTAGAACGGCGTTTATTTATAGTCTGGTATCCTGTAACTACTACTTCCTCAACTTCTTCCACGTCTTCTTCTAACTTGACATCAATCTTCAAGTTATCGGTAACCGTTATGTATTGGGTTTTCATACCGATGAAAGAGTAAATTAAGATGACCTTTCCCGACGGGATCTCCAGTTTGTAACTACCGTCAGCCCCCGTGGCAGTCCCAACTGTTACCCCTTTGATTAAGATCGTTACGCCTGGTAGGGGATTCCCTTTTACATCTGTTACCTTCCCCGATACCGTTCGGTTGTTTTCTTCTGTCTTTTTCCCTCGTTTGATGATTATTGTTCGCCCGTTAATGGTATAAACGAGCCCGCTGTCCTTGAGACAACCAGATAAAACTTCGTCAATCGTTGCATTTTTGAACGACACGTCCTGCGGTTTGAATACTGACAAATAGGAATCACTATACACGAAATCATATGTTGAAATACGTTTGATTTCGTCGACAATTTCTTCTAGTGTTGCGTTTTTCAAACTAAATGTCAGCTTTACTTCTTGGCAGTAAGCCTGAAGGCTTATCTGACTTGCGAAGACGAAAAAAAGAAAGAATAAAAAGCATTTTTTTTTCGTTACATTACATCTTTTTTCCATAGATTTGTATTTGAATTTAATAATCATTTGCCTCCATGTATTTGGAAGCGAATTTTAAGTAGCGTTCCAGCGCTACTTTTTTATTTTACAATGACTGTGTTATCGGTTATTTCAAAAGTTACACATTCCGTTTCTTCTAATAAATCAAGTACTTCTGAGAAATCTTCGTGTTTTTCGATATTTAATGAAAATGGTAATGAGCGTAATTCCTCCCGTTCAAATGTGACGTTGAAATTATACCATCGGCCTAAATCTCTCAACACCTCCTCCAAGGGACAATGTTTAAAAATTAATCGTCCGTCTTTCCAACCGATGAATAGGTTAATGTTTACCTCTTGTCTTTCCAAGCTATGGTCAGACTTTTTGAATATTGCTTGGGTACCGGGAGATAAAATTAAATTATTACTATTTGTTTCAACTTTGACGCTTCCCTGTTTTAATGTGGTTTTTACACACTCTTCATCGGTGTAGGCACGGACTCCGAATTCGGTTCCTAACACTCGGATTTGGAGGGAATCCATGTCCACGATGAAAGGCTTCGTTGTATCTTTTTGTACGTCGAAAAAAGCTTCTCCAACCAAATGTACCTTACGTTCTGTTTCAGAGAAAGTAACGGGGTAGCTCAGTTTAGATTCGGCATTCAGGTAAACAATAGTTCCATCACTTAATTTTAAACAATATTCTCCGCCTCGAGGAACTGATATAACATGAAATCGTTCTTCTTTCTTTTCGTTTTTCACGGAATCTTCGTATACTAATTGGTTGTCTGATTGATAAATTTTAATTCCTTCCTGATGGATTTCAGGGGAATTTGAATCTTGTAATTTTATTTCCTCTCCATTATCTAAAGTTTAAGTTGCCAATACTTTCCCCGCATAAATCTTTGAATGGGGGTGTGTCGTGTTTGAGGTATCTGTAATTTCTTCCTGTTGTTTCCAAATCAATAGGGTGGAAAACACAATGATAATAATGGCTGCCCATTGTAAAATTTGCCTGTATGTTATTGTTTTCTTTTTTAGTCGAGATTGTACTTTATTCCAATCTGCCCAAATATTTTCTGTTTTCTGGTAGGACCGTTTTTCTTGTTCTTCACTTAGGCGTTTTCGAATATTCTCGTAAATACATAAGTTTTCTTCTTCGGCTCCTAACCACTGTTCTAATTTTTCCTTTTCTTCTTGTTGGATTGTTCCTGCTATTTCTCGGGCAATCCAAGTCGATATTTTGACATATTCCTTTATCGTGTCCATACGTGTATTTATTCAATTTTATCTCTAATGACACGAAAAAAAGAAAAAGGATGAATCGACTGGATAAAAAAATTACATATTTCTTTTAATAAACAATTCTTTACAAAATATTAATTGGTAATCATTATCAAAATTTCCCGCTCTATCATTAAGTTTCCTATCGATAAAGCGGTACTTCTTCCCGGAAGAAAAAAAACTAGAATGAAATCCATTTCTGCATTCCATTCTAGTGTATAGAAATCATCGGCCAGACTTTTTAGTTTACTTTTATACAATCCTAGGAAAAATCGCAATTAATGATTTCATTGTCGTAATTTTATTTTACTGAATATACCCTTATTCTTGTAAGAAATTTTTCATCCAGGAAAATTTTTCCATAACATAAGGGTATTCTCCATTTTCTGATTCAAATTCTTCTGGGGTTTTCAACAGAGCTGCCGCCACGAATGTTTCGAAATCTTTTTCCTCTGTTGGGGAATAATATTCATATTTTGTCCACTTGGGATTGTTGAAATAATTATAAGTTATAGTTAGTGAACTCCATTCCAGAAAACCTAGTGGACGGGAATCTGGAATGCCTTTTCCCCCGCCGAAATCTTCGGTTGTTCCTTTAACACCATGGGCGTACTTGTTTCCTTCATTCTCGACAATTTCTTTTTGTATGGTATAAAATTCTTTTACAAGCTCGGAATATTTAAGCTGAATACGATTGGCAACTTCAATAGCTACAATCTTTCCAAGCCAGTTTTTCCGTTCCTCTTGAGTGAATTCCGTAATGTTTTTTCTTGTACCGTCTGTCATGCTAACGGTTAATCCTAGCAATGTTGTTTCAAAATCCCTTTTGCCATACTCGCAAACAGTCGTGTCACTAGCAGATATGACCGTATCCACTAGCAAATAACTTCTTGTGATAGTTCCGAATTTTTCTAATTGCGGCATTAATAGATCTCTGACAATTTTAATTCCTTGAATTAATTTTTCTTCATCTTTACATAGCGTGAAATTGACTTTAGAGAAACTTTCTATCGAATAGCCGATTTTTAATGTCTCGTAATAAATAATAGAGTCTCCCGCGTTATCGAATCCTCTGAATTCTTTGCCAAGCGTGTCATTTTTAAAGACGGAACACCCGTAATTCGTGTATATATCGCAAGCTATTTCGTTCCATTCACCTTCTCCCGGCTGAATTGCAAACCAGTCTTTAACCACTCCGGTCGGAGTTAATTCATCCTCTTGGGCACAAGCTCCCAATATAAAAATTATAAATAAGTGTATTATCTTTTTCATTTTTTTATCATTAAAATTCAACATATTCGGCATCTTCCCTTTCGTTATGTCCTATTTCTGGATTCACGTTAATTTCATACTCGGGAATGGGTAATATCCATCCTTTTCCCTTGGGATACATTTCGAGTACACAATATCCAATTTGGGCTGCCTGACCGGATTCCGGCTTTTCCGCATATACACCATGGATAATTTTATAATCTGTTAGCGGGTACTTGGGGTTTACAGCATAACGACGTAAATCGAACCAGCGATGTCCCTCGAAACACAGTTCTTTCCTGCGTTCATCCCGGATCAAGTTAACAAGGTCTTCCCCTCGTTCCGTGATTTCCGGGTATATACCATTCTCGTAACGAGTTTCCAGTAATTCTTTCAGAACATCAATTGCTTCATCCTCCCGGTCTAGCATGGCAAGAGCCTCGGCTTTGTTTAATAACACTTCCGCATAACGTAAAACGAACGTGTCAGGAGTATCCCCCTCTGCAATATAACTTCCAAACAGCGAAGATATTTTACCGCTTACCATTCTCGATGATTTGCTCGTTAAAAATATGCTGGCCCGCAGGTCTTTGTACTTGTCATCAGATTGGTATAATCCAATTAGCCCATCCGAAACACGAAAACAATATCCCCCGAACGCACCGAATATATTGGCAGCGCATTCGGAACCTTGAGCAAAGATAAGTTCGGGGCAAGAAACCCTGAAGAAATTCTGCGAGTATGGTAAAGATAATTTTTCCAAGTGATACAACCTGTTACTTACTTTTTCACAACTTTTTAAGGCCTCTTCCCACTCTCCCATGTACAGGTATACACGACTGAGTAAAAGATTGGCAGCGTGAGCATTCGCTTTGAATACCTGATCTTCATTGATTTTTTCCAAGCAAATGGCTGACTCTTTTAGATCGTGTATGATTGAAGAGTATAAAGTATCCAAACGTGTTCTTTTAAATTTTAAATCTTCCATGTAGGAGGTTAATTTTAGGGGTACGCCCGGGGTATTATTAGCTTTATCTTTCTCGTAGGGAGCGGCATACATGTTAGCCAATAAGACGTGGTATTGCCATATCTTATGGTTAAGCACCAATACCAGTTCGGTTAGAAATTCGTAATCTTCTTTTCCACTCTTTGAAAGCACGATTGAACGTGTCCTGAATAGCTGAAAGGCCAAATCGCTCTGCTATCGAAAAATCTTCCCAAAACGTTGTTTTTACTTCGTTACCGTTTTCTTTCATAAATTCTCTGAATGTCATAATGCTTAAATTTTAAGATTGTTTTTTGTTTTTCCCTCTTGTAGCATCTACTACTTTCGGGCTTGATTTAATTATGTCGTCTCAAAAGGTGTCATGGCTCCTTATGCAAGGTTTCACGGCTAAATACGACCTCTGTGAAGCAGAAGGTGGAGATTTGGCTGTGAACCCAAGGCTATGACCTTGCAGACAAGAGAGACATGACAAGCACCTTTGCGACACAATTCACATCAGGTAGCCCGAAAGGGATATGCGGAATAATGGAGGAAGTAAGAAAAAGGCTAAAACAGGGAAAGGTAAAACCGAGGATATGCCGCCAAAGCACATAGCCCAAACAACGACTGGTGAAAAGAGACAGAACTGAAAGGACAAAGTAATGTCTCCTTTAACAATTTTGCTGGCCAAAAGAAAAATAGGTATGGCTTTGGGAGCTTATAAAAGCCGTTTAGTTTAGAACTTGAAGAGATATAAAAAAACAAAGAGGATGTAAATTAAACTGTGTCAGCAAGGAATAAAGTATTAACTTTGCTAACACAGTTTTTTTATGAAAGAAGAATTTGATTTTGAGAGTATCAAGACCAAGGCTATTGAACAGCTAAAAGCCGGCAAGCCTTTGTTAGGTAAGGAGGGAGCCTTTGCACCACTATTGGAAAGTATATTGAATGCAGCTTTGGAAGGTGAAATGGACGCGCATCTGACAGAGGAAGAACGTCAGATGGGTAACCGCCGTAATGGTAAAATGCAAAAGCAAGTCCAGACTCCATTAGGAGAGGTCACGGCTTCTACCCCTCGTGACCGTCATTCAAGTTTTGATCCCCAGTTCATCAAGAAACGTGAAACGATTCTGGCAGAAGGTGTTGCCGACCGTAGAATCGGTCTGTATGCTCTTGGTAACAGCACGAGGGAAATCAGTGATTGGATGGAAGAGAATCTTGGCAACCGTGTTTCAGCAGATACAATCAGTGCCATCACCGACCGTGTACTTCCAGAAATAAAGGCGTGGAAATCACGTGTGCTTGATTCTGTCTATCCTATAGTGTGGATGGATGCCATTCATTACAAAGTAACGGATGAGCGTGGCAGTGCGGTAACTCGTGTAATCTACAACGTGTTAGGTATTGACAGGGAGGGACACAAGGAACTTCTTGGGATGTATATATCAAGGAACGAGGGTGCAAACTTCTGGCTTAGTGTACTTACAGACCTTCAAAACCGGGGAGTTGAAGATATCCTTATAGCCTGTATAGATGGGTTGAAGGGTTTTCCTGAAGCCATTCAAAGTGTTTATCCCAACACCGCCGTACAACTTTGTGTAGTACACCAGATACGTAATTCCATCAAGTATGTAGGCCCTAAGAATCAGAAGGAATTCCTGAAGGATTTGAAACGTGTCTATCAGGCTGTCAATAAGGAATCTGCGGAAAACGAGCTCCTCAAACTAGATGAAAAATGGCGTGAACCGTATCCTATTGTTATCAAATCCTGGCAGGATAACTGGGATAAGCTCACCGAATACTTCCAGTATACTCCGGCTATCCGTAAGCTAATATATACCACAAATACCGTTGAGGGGTATCACCGCCAGATCCGCAAGGTAACAAAAAATAAGGGCGTGTTCCCATCGGATACAGCCCTTGAAAAACTTGTTTATCTTGCATATCGCAATATACGGAAGAAATGGACCATGCCACTGGCCAATTGGGCTACTATATCACAGCAATTAGCCATAAAATTTGGAGACCGGTTTAAATTATTGTAATTTTACGCTCGTCGGGACGGGTGGTCCCGCCCCTTGGCGCTGGCCGCTCCCCGACCAATGAGTTGTCTTGAGAAAATTATGCGTGACACAGTTTATTTTACACTACCAAAACAGACTAAACTTTATTATATTTGCAGTGTG
>NZ_KV804500.1:0-532 GCF_001811315.1 Bacteroides sp. HMSC067B03
CAGTCGGTCGGGCATGGGAAGAAGGCAAGGAAAAGGGACGGGAAAGCTGGCGGAACAAGGACAAAGTCCCCGGACTTGACAAGTTCCAGCTGGACACCGCACCAGCGGCAGTCAACAAACCGACCACCGTCACAACCTCAACCGGGGGGACTTCCGGGAAAGACGTGGGACTTGGTGGAAAAGGTGGAAGCAGCGTGAGGAATATCACCATGAACGTGACATTCAACAATCATTTCAGGGTTGCGGCAGGTGCGGACATGCGCGATGTTGCGGATAAGGTCAAACGGGAAATTTTAGCGGTGATAACCGATACAGTACCAGCAATAGGATAAAGTTATGACAGGAAATACAGCGTTAAATATTGGTGCATTGTTCACGGAGGTCTTCGGGATTTCATCTCCGATTTATCTTCCGTGGGGACGAACCCTGCAGGATTACGATCCGGGGAAATACATCGGAGTGACAACGATTCCGGATGCCGAAGCCGAAGCATACAGTTGGATGGGGACTCCGGTCATCGGGACGTTTACCC
>NZ_KV804500.1:632-1189 GCF_001811315.1 Bacteroides sp. HMSC067B03
CGATGCCGTATGCAACGATCGTGGACTTTTCGCGCTCGATGAACTGTTCAAAAACGAAGGTATTGGGTGTTCACGGAACTGTAAAGGAAGTCTACGGGCTCGACGACTGGAAAATCAATATCCGGGGATTCTGCATAGCAGACAAAAGCCGGGAAGGTTATAAGACGGTTGCCGAACAAGTGAACGCGCTCTGCAAGTTCCGCAAAGTGACGGAAGCGGTCGGAGTTACGGGAAGCATCTTCAACAACAAGGAAATTTACTCCATTGTCATTGATAACATTTCGTTCAATCCGATTCAGGGAAACAGCAGCGTAGTTCCATTCACGATAGAAGCAACGAGTGATAACCCTTATGAACTGACACTATGAGTTATATGATGTGCAGCCGGATCACATTCCCGGCAAACAAGAGACGCGAGGAACTGGTCATCTATACGATTTCGTCGATTCACATCGAAAGTTCATGGAAGATGCTGACAGACTCTGCAGAAATAGTCCTTCCCAGGCGTATCAAATACTTTGCCGGAAAAGACCTGAAGGAACTGCTGTCTGCCGGGG
>NZ_KV804501.1:0-223 GCF_001811315.1 Bacteroides sp. HMSC067B03
TCCGCAGCCAAAGCTCCGGCAGGAACAGAGCCTAAAACTTGCATGAAGTCCGCCCTGTAATTGCGACGTTCGATCAACAGTTGGGGATCGACGTACTTGTTCAAATAAAGACCGTCTACTGGTTGTGCCATATTCTTTTTTTTAAATGGTTAGTATTTTATTTTCCGTTACGTTTTATGTAGTCATTCAAAAGACGTTCGTATTCAGCCGGATTTTTCTCCAT
>NZ_KV804502.1:0-548 GCF_001811315.1 Bacteroides sp. HMSC067B03
TGTGATCTTCGTTTGAATGATCGTTTGTCCATTAATATCGAAGGAAATGCGAACGTATTGTCTGATAAGTTCAACTCCAAGAAAGCTGGTAACTGTGACTGGCAACTGAATGCTCTTGTAGGTGTAAGCATTAAACTGGGTAAAAGCTATACAAAGACTGCTCCTGTTTGTTATGAACCAGAGCCTGTGGTAGTGGAACAGCCTAAACCTGCTCCTGTAGTAGAACAACCACAGCCTAAAAAAGAAGTGGTAGTAGAACCTATGAAACAGAATATCTTCTTTGCCATCAACTCTGCAAAGATTCAGGATGATCAGCAATCTAAGATTGCTTCTTTGGTTGACTACATGGAGAAACATCCTGCAGCTAAGGTAAGTGTAACAGGTTATGCTGATGTTGATACGGGTAATCCTAGAATCAATAGTAAATTATCAGAGAAGCGTGCTAACAATGTTGCTGAAGCTTTAAAAGCAAAAGGCATCGCTGCAGATAGGATAAAAGTTGATTATAAAGGAGATACTGTGCAGCCATATAATACTCCGAAAGAAAA
>NZ_KV804503.1:0-411 GCF_001811315.1 Bacteroides sp. HMSC067B03
AAATTTTAAAAATATCAAAAATTAACATGGGAAAGACAGAAGACAGACCAGTCTATCAGTGTATGTATCGGTTATTAATGTTGATACTCGATGCAAGAGACAAGTTTCCGAAGAATTACAGGTACGAATTCGGTACGGAACTTATGATGTCTGCCCTTCGCTGTTGTGAGTTGATCCGTTATGCAAATTCAAGTCTTCCGCGTCGCGTGGAATACCTGAACGAATTCCTTGTTAAGTTTGATACATTGAAACTCTTATTAAGGGTATGTCGAGACCGGAAACTGATCAATATTCAGACGACAGCGGACATCATTGAGATGGTCACGTCAGTTGAAAAGCAAATTTTAGGGTGGCGAAATTTCACCGCTTCCCAAGAGAAGACAGCTTCCGTAAAGCCAGAGCCATAATCTT
>NZ_KV804504.1:0-1428 GCF_001811315.1 Bacteroides sp. HMSC067B03
CTTTCAGATAATCGTTGATGGCGGCAAGTACTGGCTTGCTGCCATCCGTCAGGCGGACACCGGAAGCATTGATAACCATCGGGTCGACTTCTATGGTGGCGTTGATACGGATGTCATCCGCTTTCATTGATTGAATAGAGAGAATCACCCCGGCAATCTTAATCGAATTCATATAGCTTTTAAATGCCGTTAGAACGTCCCCGGTCAAAGGACATGGAAGCCCGCCTTCGTCTCCGGACACGAGTATCTGAATACTTCCCCCGCGATCTTTGACCGCCACATACTTGACAAGCTGTTTGGCTTCGTCGATAGCGGAATACCGGAACTGGTATTTTTCCGGATCATAGACCAGCGGATCACCATACTGAAAAGCCAGCGCACTGCTATGATACCAGCGCACCGTCGGTATGATATTAGCGTCAATCCGTTCCTCTACGTCCGTCTTGAACTGGTCAAACATTTGCTCTATGACGTGCGCTGTTGCCGCAAAAATGTAGAACAGGGTGCTTTCTATTGACACGGGAGAAAACACCGAATCAAAGTCGGCATCACCTGTGATACCATATATGTCCCGGATAATGCTGTTAGACATATAGGCATCCGTCATTTCTTTCTTTATTTCTGCGATTGTTCTAGCCATTACTTAAATTGTTCGGTAAATTGTTCAGTGAAAATTCTCAATCGTATTGCATTCGACGCGGTTTCAGAAGTAGCCGGGCAAACGGAGTTCCTCCGGCAGTAATCAGCTAGTTCACTGTTATACACCTTCTCCGGTATTTCGATTTGCTGTCCGGCTTGAAGGGAGTCTGTTATGCTCATATCGTTTGCCTTTGCAAGCATAAATACCGCTTCAATTGTACCATATTCCTGTACGGCTATATCCAGCAGGGTTTGTCCGGCTTGTACTACTGTTTTCATCTTACATTTTTATAAATAAAAAATACAAATGCAATAAAAAAGGCTGCTATTACGGCTTTTGCCCACGGAGGAATGTACGCGACCTTTTCAACGATCTTTGTATCATTCTTCTCCTGTTTCTCTAATTGTTCCTTCAATGTCAGCAGGGTTTCCTGAATTTCTTGTATTTGCACCTGTAACTGTTCGTTATATGTTTCTTTCTCCTGCTTGGTTGACGTTCCTGTCGCTGTTTCCGTAGAGGTCGGGTATTGTTTCCCTGTGCTATCCGGTGGCGAATAGTTCGTCTTCTGCCAGTTGAATTCCATTTGCTGCATCATCTCGATAATTCGCTCAACGTTCCTGTTTACGTCGACCTGCGCTTTGTCCGTAGAAACTTCTTCCTGTTCCGTCTGCTTCTGTTCCGTGTTATCCTGATGGACGGTCGTGTCAATTTTTGACGAACGACAGGAACAGACAGATAACACCACGATTGAGAATAAAAAAACGAGTATCTTTTTCATTACGGTCGAA
>NZ_KV804505.1:0-3070 GCF_001811315.1 Bacteroides sp. HMSC067B03
CTCCGGAGAACTTGAACAAGTTGTCACGTATCCGTTGAGGTTCTTCCGCCTGTTCCGGATCATTATAGTCGTCTTCTCCCCATCCTTCAGCCGCCTTCTTATTCAGTTCCTCGTATGTCTTTCTGAATAATTCCCCGTCAATATTCCCTGTCTTAACTTTACGTTTGTAAACCTGTTTCATCACTCTTCCGATGATACTGCTGAAATCATACTCCCCGGCTTCCATGACAGGCGACGTTACCGTTTCATCGTCCGGTTCGGTCTTTTTTTTTTGAGGGTCTGTTTGGGGCTGATTCGGCAATGTTCCTCCCTGCTGCTCACCACCGGGATTTTTCTTTTGACCAATGATCGGCAAACCTGTTTTTTTAGCAACTTCTTCATGGTCAAACTCAAAGGTATAAGCCAGCTTGTTGATCGCTTCGATGTATTCTGTGATAGACAAACTTTCCGTGTCGTCCCACTTCAGTTTCAGCCTTTCAAGCGGTTTGTATACCGGGCTGATCTTTACCAGTTTGGGAATGATAATGTAATTGAAATAAAACTGGAACAACATTTTATCATATTCGTGCCGCGATTTTTCAACACGTTCATGTACTTCTGCCGTACCTTCCCACGCACCGTTTTCAGTTGTTCCCGTCTGACCCAGCAAACGTTTACTGATCTGGTTGTCACATCGTTCCTCTAACGGTAAAAAAGCATTGGTTGTGTTTCCCCCGGCTTCTTTCCCATACTCGACCGTTTCGTTTCCTTGCAGCACAGCAAAGAAATTATTCCTGAAGTCCGTCATCATTTCGAATAATTCGTCCATCCGCTTTTTATCCATTCTGTCTGAAGTAACAAAGACGGGCGGAACACCATATTTTTCGATATAATTCATCCATGCCCCCAATCCTAATTTCTTGGCAAGAATGATGACCGCCAGTTCGTTGAGCATCCCCAGCGACCACGGATTACCGAATTGTACATAGTACGGTTCAAGCGCACCGTCTTTGTACGACCATCCAGTCTGGTCTGATTCCTCCCTGATGATGATTTGTTGTTGTGGAATGTAATTTGACATGGGAATTTCTTCGACATGGCTAATTTCCAAATTATCATCAAGGTGGGAAAGATCGGCAAGTGATACCCCCTGTAACTGATGCAGAAAACAGATTCTGATAAGCTGGTGAAACCATGGACGATCCAGTAATTTTTTTGCTTCCTCATCTTCATTGTCATTATCATCCACAAGGTTATATTTTGCCTGTTGCACAGGTAAGACGCGATTGTCAATGGTCGTCTGCAAATGTTCATCGTTATATAACGACTGAAAAAAGCGGTATAATAAACCACGTCTGGGATCATCCGGATCGGTAGCTGCGGTCACTGACATGATCCAGTCGTCAATGGTCTTTTCCCGATAAACAACAGCCTGCCTTTTATACATTGTTCCTGACGTTGGCAACCCACTGCTGTCCATTCGATAATAATACTCATTGAGTACATTCTTCAGGTTCATCCGACGAATAGCCTTCTGTTGAAACCAGTTGAATATTTCTTTTAATTTTTTGTACATAACATACCTTTTAAAAGCGATTTAAGAACTATTTAAAGAAACCATCCACCATTGCGCGTGTGCCCGTATAATATGGGATATTGCGCGTTCCCGTCTTCATCCGTTACCGGGGGAATATCCTGTGGCAAAGTCATGATCCCGTCGCGCAGTTTGACAAGTATGCCGTCTGCCCAATCGTTCAAGCCCGACAAGGAATCCGGAACTTTACGGGTTGCATTCCGGCTGACAGCACGACAGGCTGTGATACATGCGACCACACGTACCAACAACCCTGTCCGGATCGGAGGATCACCAAATATTTTCCCCACGTCGTAACGACCACCGATATAGGCGCACACTTCACTTACGACAAGGTCTTCAATCCCTGCCAGTATCTCTTCTTCTTTCTCTATACTTTCGATCAGCAACCGATTCTGTATGATGGTTGTCAGATCATCCATGTTGATGTACTTCATAGTTACCAAGTGTATTTACGTTTATATCTTCCCGCTTTCCACGGTCGTGACGCGGGTTCATCCTCTGATTGTGGGGGATCAGTGTATATTTCAAGTTTCTTCACCGCCTGTTCATCGGCATCCGGACTGTCGTCATGTTCTGTCATACCCGGTTCAACCGCATACAATTGCTTTAAGCCGACAGCTATGTCAGGGTTTGACTTTAGCAGTTCATTGACATACATACGACCGTTCTGATAATACGGGTGCATGGAAAGCATACGAAGCAACTTGGTCATCGTTTTGGGAGTTTGTATTGGAACCAAATTAAGCTCCACCCCCGTTTCCGCTTCAGCTTCCTCAATGTTCCGTTTAACTTCATCATTCCAGAATTGACTCTCATATTGCCAAAAACAGATAATGCCCCGCGCCTTAAATTCCGCCTGCTTCATGCACATCCACTGTACACATAGTTTCATTTTTGACTGTTTGACAAAACCATCAATCAGCCAAAATTCATTCCTGTGCCGTCCCCAAATCTTACATGCGTTAAAGTCACTCGTATCTGTCCCGGCATACGCAATGTCCCAATGTGCTACAATCGCATTCATCGTGTGCAAGTCTGGGAGTTTTCCCCACTTCACCATTTCGGGCTTGAATATTCTACCTTTGACAAGCGGGACATGGTTATACTCCGCGTGTGCCGCGAGAATACCCATGTCTTTTTCCTGTTGACGATAGAACTGGGCGGAATACATCGATTTCCACGCTGGTTCATACGTTACCGGATCATAAGCCTTCACCAAGTTCCAATCCCAATCAGGATGCCGTTGTTTTAACAATGTCTGAACCATCCGGGATGCAAAACGGTTGTTAGCACCTATCAGACGTCTGCGCTTTCCCGTCATGGTTGCCAGTATGTCCGCTTCGATCCAGTCCGCATAATCATCCTGCATCCGGTTATTTTTGATAGTCTGCGGTGTCTCCAAGTCGTCGATCACCCACAAGTCCGGACGGTGCGCACCTTTACGAAGTCCGCGAACCTTTTGCTTCGCACCGAACGCCTTGCAAATAAAGCCGT
>NZ_KV804505.1:3170-4209 GCF_001811315.1 Bacteroides sp. HMSC067B03
GTTTCAAAAGTTCGTTTGCCTCGAATTCCGCACGCAAATCTTCCAGCAGGTCACAAGCGCGGTCAAACGTATCGGAAACGATACACATATAAAACGTCTCACCGTTAATCCATAACCATAGGGGGATAATCACATCGTTCCACACCGACTTTGCAAGTCCGCGTCCCCATTCGGCATATCCCTTGTAAATCGGATCGTTCATCACCTTATTGGCATGAGCGATCTGAAAGTCCGCACAATCCGCTGTCGCATAATGCGGAAGATAAGTTTCAACAAGGTATTTGACGTCATTTTTGGCACGCTGTATGCGGTTCATCCGAACTGTCAGCGATTCGTCCGGATCAATCAGGTTGCCTGTGCACCGTGCACGTTTTAACTTCTCCTGATACTCTTTGAGGGCTTTGCTATCTTCGACTTTCATTATCCCAACATTTTTGCGGCTTCATAAAGGTGGTTCTCCTGAAAGTCCAGTGTTTTAAAATAAAGGTCTGCATTGTACACCTTCATCGCATCGAATATACGGCTCATAACATCAATGTAAATAGCCAGCGTAATCCGGTTCTTTTTGTCCACCTCTTTGAGCTGGTTTCCCCATTGCGCCACACTGTTGTCAAGCGTAGCCGCCTGTTTTCGTAGTTCGAGCACCTTGTCGCTGTCACCTTCCGCAATGGCTTCGTCAATCATGCGCAGCAGCTCCAGTTTTTGGTCTGCAAGAATGTTGATAATCTGTTTCAGGTTGTCACCCTGCTTTTGCGATGAAATAACAGATGCCTGACGCTCTTTTTTCCAAAGTGCGTCATTCTCATTAATCCAGCTTGAAACAGACCTTTCCGACACGTTTATTCGTGTGGAAATCTCCTTGCACGTCATTCCTTCACGTACATAAAGGTCGTGCGCTTCTTTCTTCAATTTACGGTAGTATTCTTTGCTTGGCATATCGCTTCCTTTCGTTTACGCAGCAAAGGTCATATTTCATCATCACCTGTGGAAAACGGCTTTTCATGTTGGAACGTATTCTTTCCAAGTTGGAAAAAATACG
>NZ_KV804506.1:0-23413 GCF_001811315.1 Bacteroides sp. HMSC067B03
TTATTATATGCCCTTACGGGCGCAGCTGGAGCTGGTCTTGAGCGCCTCCGAGCCAGGCATCCATAAAGGGGCTGAGGTAGTTTTCGAGTTCCGGGTAGGATGTCAGAATCGGGAAAATATCCTCGTACCGCTTGTTCAGGAACTCGATGGCGTGCGGGAAGGTACAATACCGCCCGTTGTCGTAGATGCGCAGGAACCAGATC
The DNA here is from genome assembly GCF_001811315.1 of Bacteroides sp. HMSC067B03. NCBI lineage: Bacteria > Pseudomonadati > Bacteroidota > Bacteroidia > Bacteroidales > Bacteroidaceae > Bacteroides > Bacteroides sp. HMSC067B03. Next base: position 204 of record NZ_KV804506.1, read on the forward strand.
ACGGCCGCGAAAAGGATAATGGGGCTTTCCACAAAAAAATCGCCCTGCTTCTGCACCCAGCTTCGGTTCAGGTTGAGCATGATGGTATAGGCGCTCTCGTAGGCGTCCGAAATATCGGTCATGAAGTCCGGGTGAATGGGGTTACAGCGGTGCGAGCGGCGCGGGTCGTCGAAATTTATGACGTAGAAAGTCGGGATTTTCTTGTAACCTTTCTGGTGATTCAGCAGGTGGTTGTAAGCGATTTCCGAAAGATCGGGAAACTTGTAGTCATAGATGTATTGGGTATAGCCCTTTTCGATTTGCTGTTTAATGAACTGGTTTACAACACAATAACTCTTCCCGCTGCCCGGGCTTCCCATGCAGATGCAAGCCCTTTGCGGGTTTACAACGTTGGCGAACCCGTTGTTCCACTGTTTGTTATAGTAAAATTTCGTCGGCAGATTTATGGAGTACTCGTTCTCGATCAGGCGTGTTTCCTGCTGGAATGATTCGTTCTCGTTATTGAAAGGGTCATCCATGAGATTGTTCTTCAGCAGGCGGGACATCCACACGCCGCCCATCAAGAGGCAGATATACCCGGCCGATAGGGTCAGTATGTAGAAAGCCGCGTTCGCCGCTGCCGTCAGCGGCAAGTCCAGCAGCCACCAGTTGAAGAAGAACAGCACGCCTCCCGTGGCCAGCGATGCCGTGATTTTCCGCCAGGTAATTTTCTCCTCTTTTACTCCTTTTGTCCCGAGGCATGAAAGGGCGAGGAACACTACGGCGAAAAGTTTCGTCCATAGTATATTCCGGAACAGCCCCGCGGTGCGGTCGAAGTTCAGCAGAATCCTATCGACCACGCCGATATTGATTCCCCATTCCCGTATCTGCCCGTAGCAGAACCAGTAGATGTTGATAACCACGAACAAGATACTCAATGCCCGCATGAAATCCATTGTTTTAGCAAGACCCCGAAGGTCGTCTTCCTGTTGCATAACCGTAAGATTTAATAAATGAATGATAATTGAGATGTTATACTTTCCTCCGTCGTGAGGTATTCCGCTTCCGTTGCCCGTCCCGTCCGGCAGGCGCTTGTTTCGGGGACAAGCCCCTCGTGTTTTCCCCGGGATTCCGTTTTCCGCCGAAGCGCAGCTCGAAGGCGTTGGCCGAGTATGCCTTTCCCAGCCGTGATCCGTTCACGACCGTCCGTGTTTCGTGGTCAATGAACGTCACACCCACGATGCGGCCGTTTTCGTTGCGTCGTATGTAGAGATCCACCCGGGCTCCCCGCAGGCGTTCGCGCAGTTCTTCCTCCGTGGGTTCTCCCCGAAGCGCTTTATCGACCCGGCCACGGATTTGCCTCCTCGTGTCGTCCTTCCCGAACCGTTCGGCGCTGCGCTCCATGTGCCGTTCCAGCCCGTCATACCCGACCTCTTTACCGAACAGTGAGGATTTGAGCGGCGCGGCCACTGCCTTGTCCCCGTTCTCGTCCAGCAGCGTGTAGAGCAATCCCCGGTAGGGGGTTCCGTTCCGCTCTCCCCGGACTTCCTCTATACCTATATTATATAAGGACAGCAATGCCCGGAACTCGCCGAGGGTCTGGAAGCGGTATGTCGCCACGGCCGGTTTTATTACCGCTGCCACCTGGCGTTTCAGGTCGCCCCGCGTGTAATCGGCGGGGACGATCCCTTGCCCTTTCTCCCGCCTTCTCCCTTTGGCGGGATGCAGTCCGTACTCCCGTTCCAGTTCCTCGGTAACGGCCACGCTGCGTTCGTTGCGCCTGCTGTCGTTTATCTTGCGCCCGTCCTGGGCCACCTGCACCGACACGATATGGATATGCTCCCGTCCGATGTCGGTATGCTTGAATACGATATAAGGTTGTCCTCCCCAGCCCATGCGCTCCATGTAGGCCCCGGCTATCTCCGCGAGCTGCCCGTCGTCAAGGCGGTCTTCGGGAGCCGGGTTGAGCGATACGTGCACGACGGGTTTTTCCGTCCGGTAGTGCGAGGGCATCCAGCGCAGGAGGTCTTCTGCCGTCGCGGCCACGTTGAAGCGCCCATCCGCCGGCTCCCTCACTATGTGGGTCAGCAGTACTTTCCCGTCGCCCCGATCGACTTTCTCCTGGTTGTACGCCAGCGCGCCGTACACGTCTTTTCCGGTGGTGATATTGGCTACCATCGCTGTTTGAACTCTTCGGAGAGCGACACGACCTGCTGCCCGACGGCCGCCAGTTCACGTGTCGCTCTCTCCAGTTTATAGAGCAGCGCGAGTGTTTTCTTCTCGGAAAAATGCGCGTGCAGCTCCTTCACCACCTGGTTGTAATTCGTTCCCACGGCACGGAATTGGGCGTGGAAAGCGGTCAGCTTCGCCACGTATTCGAGCGTTCCCCGGTCGGTCTTTACCACCCGGAACGCCTCGTTGAACACTCTCGCTTTGATAAAAGCGGCTTTGGACAATAGCCCGGACTGCTCGTAAAGGTCGAGGAAACGGGCATGTTCCACGGCTGAAAAGTTTACCGAAAAGCGGTAAACGGCCGGGTCGTTTTTCGCGGGTCGTCCCCCTTTGCCCCCTCGGGGCTTTCTGTTCTTTTCCATCGCATCGAAATTTTAAGGAGAGGCCAGAGCCCCACCGGTTCCTGAAAATTCCGATCCCTTCGCGGCCTGCCGCCCTTCTGAAAAGCACCGACTCCGGAGGTGCTTTCTCCCCCTTGCGGGCAAGCTGTTTTCTGCTGCAAAACGAGAATCGTGCAGCAGAAAACACAGCTTGCTATTTGCCCTTTGCAAATACCTTCTGCCCGCTCGCGGACAGAACATTGAAAGAGCCGCCGTAAAACGGGGCAAGGACGGCTTCATTAGCGTCGGGATCGTTCACGAGGCAAAGATACCGACCTATTCAATCTCTTGTACTACAAGCGATTACGCCACTTGCGTCCACTTTGATGCCACACGCGGCCATAGCGGAAAAAGAGCATACAACCCGTGTTTTTAAGGGTTTACTTTGCACGTGAGAACGGATACGGGCAATGACACATCCCCCTGTCCGCACACGTGCGGACGGATGCAGAAAACATCGTGTGCAGAGGAAAAAGCGGGTCTTTGTCCGGATAAGCAAATGCGGTTGCGCATGAGTATAAAATCGGACACGCGCCCATGCACCGGCATACCGGCGTAACAGCCTGCCAGCGCACCAGCATATATGCGTGCCGGCATACCAGCATAAAATCTCATGCCGTCACTTGTCCGGATACGTGAAGAGATGAACGATTACCCGATTGTATAACTAAAAACGCATGGAACAATGAAAGAGAAAACGAAATTCGTGGCCTTCTCCACCCAGAAAGGCGGAGCGGGCAAAACCACCCTCACGGTGCTGGCAGCCTCTTACCTGCACTATGTAAAGGGTTTCAATGTCGCGGTCATCGACTGCGATTATCCCCAACACTCCATCGTGGAGATGCGGGAACGTGACCTGAAGCTTGCCCTCGAAGACGAACATTACAAGAGGTTAGCTTACGAACAATTCACCCGGCTTCAAAAGAAAGCCTATCCTGTCGTGGAAAGCAACACGAAAGAGGCGTTGGCCGATGCCGACTACCTCCTGCCGCAAGGTGATTTCGATTATGTGTTCTTCGACCTTCCCGGTACGATCAATAACGAGGATCTGATTCATTCCCTGGCCGGAATGGATTATCTCGTCGCCCCGATCAGTGCCGACCGGGTTGTCATGGAAAGCACCCTGAATTACGCGGTTGTGGTAAAGGAGCATATCATGGGCCGCGAGAAGTCCCGGATGAAAGGGCTGTATATGCTATGGAACATGGTGGACGGACGTGAAAAGACAGAGTTATATCAGGTTTACGAGGCGGTAATGAAAGAGCTGGGTCTTCCTGTTCTGAAGACCTTCCTGCCTGACACCAAGCGTTTTCGTCGTGAGCAGAACGCCAGCCGTCGCTCTGTCTTCCGCTCCACGCTCTTCCCGGCAGACCGTTCTTTGATCCGGGGCAGCAACCTGGATAAACTCGTGGATGAATTGATCGAACTGTTAAAGTAGGATCTTATGAGCGGAAAAGAACATGACGACGGTTTGGACGCTTCCTTCATCATCAGCCAGGCCAAAAGCCGAAACCGGCCATTACATCCTTACACGCCGGAAAAAGAGGAGGAGGCATCGGCTCTATCGGAACCGTCTGGCGAGGCCGCCGCCTCGCCGGCTACGAAAGAGGAGGGACGCCGCCGAAGAGGGAAAGGCCAGGATTACGAGCGTCTTTTTATCCGGAACGCCCCCTCCAATACCCGAAGCGGCAAAACGGTGTATATCCGCAAGGAGTTTCACGAGCGTATAACCCGGATAGTGCAGGTTATCGGTAAGAACGAACTCTCGCTGTATAGCTACCTGGACAATGTGCTGGAGCAGCATTTCGCGACCTATCAGGAGGAAATTTCGGAACTCTACAAGAAACGGAACTCCGATATTTTTTAGTTATGAACCCAATATTTACAACCTATTAAAAACAATCCATCATGTCAGACAAAGCAATTATTTTATCTGTTATCCTGGCGGCCGTCCTTTGCGTCGCCGTGCCCTTCATCTTCCGCGTGTGCCGCTACCGGCGCAGGATGAAAACCCTTATCGTCCCCGACGGCCCTTCGGGGGAGGTCGCCGTGGGGACTGTCCCCACCCCCGAGGCCGAGTACCTGGCCCGTTACATCTGCCTGCTGCGGCTGCCTTTCGCCGGTAACAAGCACGTGAAGATACGTCCGTCGTATCACGAGCGTATCCGCGAGATCACCCGTGTCATCGGTCGTGGCGACGTGACGATCACGGCCTACGTGGACAAGGTTCTCAAGGCGCACCTGGACGATAACCGGGAAACCATCGAGCGGCTTTTCGAGGAGCGTGAGGCCGTGGCCTCCCGGCAACCCAAAGCGGAGGAGCGATGAACGGGGCGTTGTGGCTGCTGCCCCTCTTTGCCGTGGGGTATGCCTTGTGGGCGTTTTTCCGCCTGTGGCGGATGGAACGCAACGAACCGGCAGACGGGATCGTTGCCGAAGACACTCCCTGCCGGCAGGAGATCATCGGCAGGAGCCGCTTTGTCCTCGACCCGCGCCACTCCCGGCCACAAGCTGCCGTAGAATCTGAAACTGAAAAAGTTACGGAAAAAGCCGATATATTTGTGCCCACGAATGTACCCGAACACCCCCGGCAGATTCCGCCGGAAGACCTGGATGAAGTGTTCGGTGTCGCTCCCGAGGGGGAGCCTAACGAACCTCTGGAAATCGACTTTCCGCTGTACGATGAATCTTTCCCGGATGCGGACGCGGAGGAGCCGGATTATGACGAGGATGAAGACGACACCGAAGAGCTGCCCCTTTTGGGCCGCTCGCTTGCCCAGGGGGTTAGTTTTGAACAGATGGGCGAAGCCTACCGCCACGTGGTACATGATCCACCTTCAACAGACGAGCAAAGGGAGGAAACGGGACGTGTCCTCCTGGGCCTGAAACAGACCGACATGTTCGAGGTCATCGTTTCGGGCCGCCCCGACGGGAACGACAGGGTAAAATCCCTGATCGACACCTACCTCTCGGCCTTTCACCGGCGTATGTCCGAGAGGTCTGCGGAAAGCCCATCTCCGCAGGGTTCGGTTCCCACGGGTTTCGACGTCCGTGAGTTTGTTTAACCCCATAATGACATCACGATGAAAGAAAAAGACTACGGGTAGCACGTGAGGCTATCCTCGAACCACTGAAAAAATCCGAATCAAGAAGTTTAACCCGGTGCGGGGCCTATCCATCCCCGCGCCACAATTCAAACATTATCGAGTTATGAGAAAGAACAAGATTCTTCTTCCGGCGGCATTTCTCTTTGCCGCCATCTCCTCCGCTTTCGCGCAGGGCAACGGCATCGCCGGCATTACGGAGGCTACCAACATGGTAACCAGCTACTTCGATCCCGGAACGAAGCTCATCTACGCGATTGGGGCTGTGGTCGGCCTTATCGGCGGGATCAAGGTCTATAACAAGTTTTCGAGCGGCGACCCCGACACGTCGAAGACCGCCGCGAGCTGGTTCGGCGCGTGTATTTTCCTGATTGTCGCCGCGACGATCCTACGCTCTTTCTTCTTGTAGTCCAACCTGTCATGCAAATAATTATGGAATATGGAATCAACAAGGGAATCGGCAAGAGCGTGGAGTTCCGGGGCCTGAAGGCGCAGTACCTCTTCATCTTCGCGGGCGGCCTGCTGGCCGTCTTCGTGGTGTTCGTCATCCTCTACATGGCAGGGGTCGATCAGTGGGTATGTATCGCTTTCGGCGTTGCGGCGGCTTCGGTGCTGGTCTGGCTTACCTTCCGCCTGAACGCCCGTTACGGGGAACACGGGCTGATGAAGCTGTTCGCCGCGCGCCGGCATCCCCGCTACCTGCTCAACCGCAAGTCCCTGCGCCGGTTGCTGAAAAGAAAGGGGGGCCGCGTATGAGAAACATCTTGAAAGCCACCACGCTGGAAAGCAAGTTCCCGCTCCTGGCCGTGGAAGGCGGTTGTATCATCAGCAAGGACGCGGACATAACGGTCGTCTATCGGGTCGAACTCCCGGAGCTGTTCACCGTCACGTCCGCCGAGTACGAGGCGATCCACGCCGCCTGGTGCAAGGCCCTGAAGGTCTTGCCCGAATACAGCGTGGTACACAAGCAGGACTGGTTCATCCGCGAGCGTTACCGCCCGGCCACGGGCGAGGGGGACATGAGTTTCCTCTCCCGCAGTTACGAGCGGCATTTCAACGAGCGTCCGTTCCTGACCCACGCCTGCTTCCTCTACCTGACGAAAACGACGAGGGAGCGTATGCACATGCGTTCAGACTTCTCGACCCTCTGCCGGGGCAACATCATTCCCAAAGAGGTAAACCGGGAATCGGCGACAAAATTCCTGGAGGCGGCGGAACAGTTCGAGCGTATTCTGAACGATTCGGGTTTCCTGACCCTTGTCCGCCTCACGGGGGACGAGATCACGGGTACGGCGGATTGTCCGGGCCTGCTGGAACGGTACTTTTCCCTCTCGCTCTCGGAGACGACTTCTCTTCAGGACATCGAGCTGGGGGCCGAGGTTCTGCGCGTGGGCAACAAACGGGTGTGCCTGCACACGCTCTCGGACACGGAAGACCTGCCGGGGCGCGTGGGTACGGACACCCGTTACGAGCGTCTTTCCACCGACCGTTCGGACTGCCTGCTGTCGTTCGCGGCCCCCGTGGGGCTTCTGCTTTCCTGCGACCACCTTTACAACCAGTACGTGTTCCTGGAAGACAGCGACGAAAACCTGCGTATGTTCGAGAAACGTGCGCGTAACATGCAGTCCCTTTCCCGCTACTCCCGCGGAAACCAGATAAACAAGGAGTGGATCGACCAGTATCTCAACGAGGCGCACTCGTTCGGTCTTCAATCCGTCCGGGCCCATTTCAACGTGCTGGCCTGGTCGGACGACGTGCAGGAGCTCCGGCATATCCGCAATGATGTGGGCAGCCAGCTCGCTCTGATGGAGTGCCGCCCGCGCCACAACACCGTGGACGCCGCCACGCTCTACTGGGCGGGTATGCCGGGCAACGCGGGGGATTTCCCCGCCGAGGAATCGTTCTACACGTTCATCGAGCCCGCAGTCTGTTTCTTCACGGAGGAAACCAACTATAAATCCTCGTCCAGCCCTTTCGGCATCAAGCTGTGCGACCGCGTAAGCGGCAGGCCCCTGCACCTGGACATCTCGGACGAACCGATGAAAAAAGGGATCATTACGAATAGGAATAAATTCGTGTTAGGCGGCTCTGGGTCAGGCAAGTCGTTCTTTATGAATCATTTAGTCCGCCAATACTGGGAGCAGGGCACGCATGTCGTGCTGGTGGATACCGGTAACAGCTACCAGGGTCTTTGCGAGCTGATCCGGCGTAAGACCAAAGGTGAGGACGGCGTGTATTTTACCTATACCGAGGAACATCCCATCAGTTTCAACCCGTTCTACACCGACGACTACTATTTCGACGTGGAGAAGAAGGACAGCATCAAGACGCTGCTGCTGACACTCTGGAAAACCGAGGACGACAAGATCACGAAGACCGAGAGCGGCGAGCTGGGCAGTGCCGTGAACGCCTATATCGAGCGTATCCGCGCCGACCGGAATATCGTGCCGTGTTTTGACAGTTTCTACGAGTACCTGCGGGACGACTACCGCCGCGAGCTGGAGGAGCGGGAGATCCGGGTCAGCCGCGAGGATTTCAACATCGACAACATGCTCATCACCCTGCGGCAGTATTATAAGGGCGGACGCTACGACTTCCTTCTGAACTCCCGGGCCAACATCGACCTGCTCTCGAAGCGCTTCGTGGTCTTCGAGGTGGATTCCATCAAGGAAAACAAGGAGCTTTTTCCCGTGGTCACCATCATCATCATGGAGGCTTTCATAAACAAGATGAGACGGCTCAAGGGGGTACGCAAACAGCTCATCGTCGAGGAGGCCTGGAAGGCGCTCTCTACGGCCAATATGGCTGAATATCTGCGTTATATGTATAAAACCGTCCGCAAATACTACGGTGAGGCCATCGTTGTGACGCAGGAGGTCGAGGACATCATTTCCAGCCCGGTGGTCAAGGAGGCGATCATCAACAACTCGGACTGCAAGATCCTGCTCGACCAGCGCAAGTTCATGAACCGTTTCGACGCGATTCAGTCCTTGTTGGGGCTGACCGACAAGGAGAAGGCGCAGATTCTCTCGATCAACCAGTCCAACGACCCTTCCCGTAAATACAAGGAGGTCTGGATCGGTCTGGGCGGCGTTCAGTCGGCGGTCTATGCCACGGAGGTCAGCGTCCCGGAGTACCTGGCCTACACGACCGAGGAAACGGAGAAAGTGGAGGTACAGCGGCTTGCCGGGGAGCTGGGCGGTGATATGGAACTGGCGATCAGGCAGCTCGCCGAGGGCAAACGTTAAAGGGAGGGCAGGCCATGTATCGCAAGTGTATCGGATCAGACCCCACGGCGGCGCGTTTGGACTTCGCGCTGTACGAGGTGGCGGGCGAGTGGGAAAGCCGCTCGGGTTCTCCCCGGGTTCGCATCTACCGCAACCCGGGACGCCGGGGCGGCGGTTTTTACGTGGAGGTGTCCTACAAGGACGGGACACGCTTCTCCCGTCCCGTGAGGAAGTATTGGGGAGGTATCCGTTACTTCGACCTCTACGGGTATGTCGCCCTGGCCTACGATGCGGGGCGCGAGGTGCTCCAGCTCTCCGCCTACGGGGATTATTACCGGGCGTCGGAATGACCGCCCAAGTATTCACGAATTAAATAATGAAAAGGATGAAACGATTGATTTTAACGCTGTTCGTGGGGCTTCTTTGCTTCACGTACCAGGCAAAAGCGCAGTGGACGGTCATCGACCCGTCGAACCTCGTTCAGAACATCAAGAGCGCGGTTCAAAGCTCGACCACGGCGACCAACATGGTCAAGTCGCTGCAAGAGAGTATCAAGATTTATAACCAGAGCAAGGCTTACTACGACGCCCTCAAATCGGTGCATAACATCATCAAGGATGCCCGGAAGGTGAAGCTGACACTCGAAATGGTCAGCGAGATCACGGAAATCTACACCTCGGGATTCAACCGTATGGTTTCAGACCCGAACTTCACGGTGGACGAGCTGGCGGCGATCTCGGCGGGTTACGCCCGGCTGCTGGAGGAGGGCGGCGCGCTGGTGACGGAACTCAAGACGGTCATAACCGGCGGCAACGGCCTCTCGCTCTCGGACAAGGAGCGGATGGACGTGGTGGATCAGGTTTACACGAAGATGCTGGAGTACCGCAACCTCACGCGCTATTACACGCGCAAGACCATCTCCGTGTCCTTCATCCGCAGCCGCGAAAAGGGCGACGCGCACCGGGTGCTGGCACTTTACGGGAACCCGAACGACAGATATTGGTAACCTGAAAACGGAGGCAGTCATGGATTTCGACAATTTACACCAGGTTCTCCGGAACCTGTATCAGGAGATGATGCCGCTATGCGGCGACATGATCGGGGTGGCGAAAGGTATCGCCGGCCTGGGTGCGCTCTTTTACGTGGCTTACCGGGTATGGAAGGCACTGGCCAATGCGGAGCCTATCGACGTGTTCCCGCTCCTGCGGCCTTTCGCCATCGGCTTGTGCGTGATGTTCTTTCCCACCGTGGTTCTGGGGACGATCAACGCCGTGATGTCGCCCGTGGTGCAGGGCACGCACGCCATACTGGAGGGGCAGACATTGGATTTGCAGGCATACCAGCAACAGAAGGACGATTTGGAAGCCGAGGCCCGCAGGCGCGAGGGCAAGGCTTGGTTAGTGGACGACGAGGTGTATGAACAACGGCTTGCGGATATGGGTATCACGGATTTGGGCGAGATTATCAGCATGTGGGCCGAACGCACGTGGTACGACATCAAGGCCGGTTTCCGGCAGCTTGTCCGGGACTTCTTCGAGTTGTTGTTCAACGCCGCGGGGCTTACTATCGACACGCTGCGGACATTCTTTTTAGTCGTGCTGTCGATTCTGGGGCCCTTGTCGTTCGCCCTCTCCATTTACGACGGCTTTCACTCGACGCTCGCGAGCTGGATTTCCCGCTATATCAGCGTGTACCTTTGGCTTCCCATCGCCGACCTGTTCTCCGCGGTGCTGGCCAAGATCCAGACGTTGATGCTCCAGGCGGACGTCCTGGCCCTGCAAGACCCCAACTACATTCCCGACAGCGGCAGCGGTGTCTATATTATCTTTTTGATTATAGGTATCATAGGCTATTTCACGATCCCCACCGTTGCCGAGTGGGTGATCCAGTCGGGCGGAGCCGGCGGGGCTATGGGCGGTATCAACAAGGCCGGGGCATTCGCCACGGGTGTCGCTGGCGGTATCGCCGGCAACATGATCGGCCGCACGTTCGGGCGTCGCGGCGGTGGCGGTTCCTCCTCCGGTAACGGCGGCGTTGGCGGCCCGGCTTCGGGCAGTGCCCCCAACGGGCGCAACCTGGCAACACAAGGTAACAATAATCATTCATAACAATTTGGACAATGGAATTCAAGTCATTAAAAAACATCGAAACAAGTTTCAGGCAGATTCGGCTTTTCGGTATCGTGTTCCTCTGCCTGTGCGCGCTGGTATCCGTGTTCAGCGTGGTCGCGAGCTTCCGTTTCGCCGAAAAGCAGCGCGAGAAGATCTACGTCCTGGACGGGGGCAAGTCGCTGATGCTGGCGCTCTCGCAGGATTTGAGCCAGAACCGCCCCGTGGAGGCGCGCGAACATATCCGGCGTTTTCACGAGTTGTTCTTCACCCTCTCGCCCGACCGTGCGGCCATCGAGAGCAACATCAACCGCGCGCTGTTCCTGGTCGATAAGAGCGCCTTCGCCTATTACCAGGACATGCAGGAGAAAGGTTACTACAACCGTGTGGTGTCGGGGAACATCAGCCAGCGTATCGAGGTGGACTCCGTGGTGTGCGACTTCAACGCCTATCCCTACCGGGCCATGACCTATGCCCGGCAAATGATTGTCCGCGAGAGCAACATCACCGAGCGTTCGCTGGTCACGCGCTGCGAGCTGATCAACTCGGGGCGTTCGGACAATAACCCGCAGGGTTTCATCATGGAGAAATTCGAGATTCTGGAGAACCGCGATTTACGTACATTAAAAAGATAAGGTTATGGCAAAGAAGAGAATAAAGGCTTTCGGGGAGTGGGTCGAAGACCACCTGCGCCGCGCTTGCGGGGCGCTCTCGCCCGATAAGCGGATTATCGTGATCCTCACGCTGCTCTTGTTCTTTTCCGTCTTGTCGCTCTACTTTACCGTGTCTTCCATCTACCGCTTCGGCAAGGGAGCCGGGGAACGGATGCAGATACGGCATATCGAGCGGCTGGAGCTGGAATTAAGACAACGGCAGGAGGCCGACAGTGTAAAACATCTAAAAGATTTCAATTATGACGACGAACGAAAAACAGAATAAACAGCCGGAGGCGGGGAAAAAGGAACTCACGCCCCGGCAGATACAGATGCGGAAGAAGATGGTGGTCTTCCCGCTCTTTTTCCTGGCCTTTGCCGGGTGCATGTGGCTGATCTTCTCCCCCGGCGAAAAAGAACGGGAGGAGCCTTCGGCGGGTTTCAACACGGAGCTGCCGACCCCGGAATCGGAGGGTATCCTCTCGGACAAGCGTGATGCCTACGTGCAGGAGGAGATGCGGCGCAGGGAGCGGGAAAAGATGCGCTCCTTGCAGGATTTCGCGTTCGGGATGGAGGACGAGGAGGAAGAGCCCGTCATGCCCGCTGCCGTGCCGGATAAGTCTTCCGGCCCTGCCGGCGGTTCGTCGGGAGCTTTCCGGACTTCCCGTGCCGCCTATGCCGACATCAACCGCCAGTTAGGCAGTTTCTACGAGGACACCGCCGGTGAAACGGGGGAAGAGCGCGAGATGCAGGCCCGCATCGAGGAACTGGAACGCCGCCTGGAAGAACAGCAGGCGCAGAAAACGGCCCAGGAGGAGCAGGTGGCGCTGCTGGAGAAGTCCTACGAGATCGCCGCCCGCTACATGAATGGCGGTCAAGCCCCTGAAGCCCCGCGTCAGAAAGCCTCCGTTTCCGGCAAGGCTTCCGTGCAGCCCGTGCGCCAGGTGCGCCGTAACATCGTGTCGCTGCTCGCCGCCCCGCTGCCCGATTCGGTCTTCGCCCGTGAGTTCGTCAAGCCCCGGAACTGGGGTTTCAACACGGTGGGGAGCGACCTTCGCGAGCCCGAGCGCAACAGTATCCGTGCCGCCGTGCAGCAAACCGTGACGCTCACCGATGGCGGGGAGGTTACTTTCCGGCTGCTGGAACCGATGATGGCGGGAGAGCTGCTCATCCCCTCGGGTACGCCCGTAACGGGGGCGGCGAGGATCAACGGCGAACGGCTGACGGTCAAGGTCAGCGCTGTCCAGCACGGCGGGGCGGTCGTTCCGGTCGATCTGTCGGTCTATGACACGAACGGCAACGAGGGTATTCCCGTGCCGGGGTCGGAAGAACTCAATGCCGTGAAGGAGATCGCCGCCAATATGGGTGCGGGCATGGGCAGCAGTATCACGATCACGGACGATGCCGGTTCGCAACTGCTCTCCGACCTGGGGCGCAGCGCCATCCAGGGCGTGTCGCAATACGTGAGCAAGAAGATGCGCTCGGTCAAGGTCACGCTCAAGGCCGGTTACAGCGTCCTGCTGCTCCCGCCCCTTCAATAAGGGTACAAACGACGTACTTCCGTACACCACTGAAAAAATCCATTTTTATCAACAATCAAAAAATTATCGAGTATGAAAAAGATTCTTCTGGCACTCGCTTTTATCGGGTGCATGTTCGCTGCCCACGCGCAGGAAAAGCCCTCCACGGGCGATTTGTACGACGGTCTTACCCGTCCGCTGACCTTCAACCGGGTTATCCCGCCCTACGCGCTGGAGGTGACGTTCAGCAAGACCGTTCATGTGATTTTCCCCTCGGCCATCCGTTACGTCGATCTGGGGTCTTCGGATCTTCTGGCGGCGAAAGCCGACGGCACGGAAAACGTGCTGCGTGTAAAGGCGGCCCTGCGTGATTTCTCGCGCGAGAGCAACCTTTCGGTCATTACCGAGGACGGGGCCTATTACAGCTTCAATGTCAAGTATGCCGACGAGCCGGTGAAACTGTCGGTCGAGATGGCGGACTTCCTGCATGGCGGGGAGGCGGTAAACCGCCCCAATAATGCGCTGGACATCTATTTGCAGGAGTTGGGATGCGAATCTCCGCTGCTGGTCAAACTGATCATGCAGTCCATTTACAAGAATGACCGCCGCGAGATCAAGCATATCGGTTGCAAGCGTTTCGGGGTACAATACCTCCTCAAAGGTATCTACGTGCATAACGACCTGCTTTATTTCCACCTCCAACTGAAAAACTCCTCCAACGTGCCTTTCAACGTGGACTACCTGACGTTCAAGATTACGGACAAGAAGGTGGCCAAACGCACGGCCATCCAGGAGCAGGTCGTATGGCCCGTGCGGGCGTACAACAACGTGCAGGTCATCGGCGGCAAGCGTACCGAGCGCATGGTCTTCACGCTCCCGAAGTTCACGCTGGCCGACGACAAGCAGCTGGTCGTGGAACTGCACGAGCAGCAGGGCGGGCGACACCAGACTTTCACGGTGGAGAATGCCGACCTGGTGCGCGCACGTGTTATCAACGAGTTAAAGGTAAAGTGATATGAAACGGGCGATATTCATTCTCACGCTGGGGTTATGCCTCCTCCTTTCGGACGGGGCGCACGCCCAGCGTGCCCTGCCCGCCATGCGCGGGCTGGAAATACGGGGAGGCATGACCGACGGCTTCTATACCCGGGACAGCCGCAGCGAAACGGGCTACTGGTTCGGGCTGGCCATGAGCCGCTACGCGAAGAATGCCGACAAGTGGGTGTTCGGCGCGGAGTTCCTGAACCGTTATTACCCCTACAAGTCGGAACGTATCCCTGTGGCGCAGTTCACTGCCGAGGGCGGTTACTATTACAAGTTCCTCGCCGACCCGTCCAGGACTTTTTTCTTCTACCTCGGCGGCTCGGCGCTGGCCGGTTACGAGAGTGTGAACCGGGGCGAAAGGCGGCTCTATGACGGCTCTACGCTCCGCCACCGCGACCGTTTCCTCTATGGCGGGGCCGTCACGCTGGAGGTCGATGCGTACCTGACCGACAGGATTATCCTCTCGCTGACGGGGCGTGAGCGTATCCTATGGGGCACTACAACGGGACATTTCCACGCGCAGTTCGGCCTGGGCGTGAAATTCATAATCCATTAAACTTGCAAGCGACATGAAAAAGATGAAAAAGATATTGGCCCTGGCGGTCTGGATCGCCGCCCTGGGTCTTTTATGCGCATCCTGCGACAACGGGCTGGATATACAGCAGGCGTACACGTTCTCTCTGGAAACGATGCCCGTTCAGAAGCGAATCTCCGTTGGTGAAACCGCTGAAATCCGCTGCACGCTCGTGCGGGAGGGGAGATATGACGGCGCGCGTTACACGATCCGCTATTTCCAGCCCGACGGGCGCGGTGAGTTGAGGATGGACGACGGTACGGTGTTCCTGCCCAACGACCGCTATCCGCTCGACCGTGAGGTGTTCCGCCTCTATTACACATCGCGCAGCGATGACCAGCAGACCATCGACGTCTATGTCGAGGACAACACGGGTCAGGTCGTGAAGACCTCCTTCACGTTCCAGAGCGAGAACGGGACGGAGGAAACGGAACGATAACGGAATATGTCTAACCAAGAGAAGCGCCCGTCACCCGGGCGCTTTCCATAAATACTGAAAACCATGACAGAGCAAGAGAGAATAGATATAGCCTATCTCGATACGGGGGTGTACGAGAACCCGTGGCGCGAGAACCTTTTCGAGACGCTGCCCGAGGATCGGAAAACGGCGGAAGTCTGCCGTTTCGCCATCAAGAAATCGGCTTTCAACATCGAGTTCGTTCCCGAAGCGATGAAAACGCCGGAACTTTGTCTTGCCGCGGCCGGCCACCGGGGCGAAACACTGAAATTCGTCCCTGACCGTCTGAAGACACCGAAAATGTGCCGTGCCGCCGTCGATAGCAACAGCTACGCGCTGTATTACGTTCCGGAGGGGTTGAAGCCCCCCGAACTGTGCATGACGGCCGTGAAGCGCAACGGTCTGGTGCTGGAGGCCGTCCCCGGGGAATTGAGGACGCCGCAAATATGCCGTGCGGCGTTGAAAGCGGTGGACAGTGCCGATTACAAGATACTCCCTTACATTCCGTATCCCGATATATGCCTGGAAGGGCTGAAAAAATTCGGGATGTCGTTCGTGGACAAGTTCGAGATTTTCGCCTCCATTGCCCCGGAGGTCATGACCGGGGAACTGGCCCTTCACGGCGTGGGGATGGACGCGTCCTGCCTTTCGCTCGTGCCGGTGGAACTGCGCACGGAGGCAGTCTGCCTGCGTGCCGTCAGCGGGGACGGCATCCTGCTCCATGAAGTGCCGGAGGAATTACGCACGGAACGGGTCTGCGAGGCCGCCGTGTCCTCGAACTACCTGGCACTGGAGTACGTTCCGAAACATCTGAAAACCGACCGTCTGTGCGGGATGGCGCTGGAGCGCGATCCCCTGGCCATCCGCTTTTTCAACCCCGAACAGCTCACGCCGGAGGTCTGCAACCGGGCGTTGGCCCGTACCGACGACCTGCGTGTCCTCCGCTATATCCCCTTCGAGGAGATACACCTGAAAGTGTTGGGGTTCTATTGCACGAATTACGATAAGACCTTCGATTTTTTGGAGAACATGAACCCCTGGTTCCTCACGCCGAGGGTGGCCCGGGAAATTTTCGCCCTGGAGCCGGAGCTGTTCTACAACCTTCCCGACCACGCCAAGAACGAGGAGATGTGCCGCCGGGCCGTCTGGCACGACGGGAGCTACCTGCAATATGTCCCCGAGAAGTGGAAAACGCCGGAGTTGTGCATGGAGGCCATACGGCGCAGTCCCTATGCCATCGCCCACCTGCCCGAGAGCATGAAAAGCCCGGATCTATACATGAGCCTAGTGCGGGAGAACCCGCAAAACCTGAAAGGCGTCCCCCGCGAAGCCCGGACGCCGGAGATGAGCCGGGAGGCTTTCGAGCGTACCTACGGGAAGGACAAAACCGATTTCTCGGTTATCAGCGCGTTGAGCGACCCCGCCCTGGTCTTGCAGGTGTTCCGCGAGCAGGACGACCCGCAGCAGATACACCGGTTGATGAGTGTCCTGCACCTGAACCGCCGGCTTGTAACGGAGGAGGTGGCGTTGGAGGCCGTTCGCAAGGATGCGGGGGTGCTGTACGACATTCCCCAGAGGGCCATCACGCCGCTCGTGGCCGATACGGCCGTGCGGGGCGACCCGAGGATGATCCAGTGGGTTCCGAGGGAGCTTCGCACGGCGGATCTGTGCCTCTATGCCGAGGCCGCCCATCCCGAGTTGCGGGTTTACGTTCCCGACGAAATAGCAAAGGGACGTAATATCTACTCGTTCCACCGTCAGGTGGACGCGAAATTGCGGCAGCCGCTCGAATACGAACAATACAAGACCCTCTACTCGGGCGGCGCGGTGCGTGTGAACAACGTGTGGACGTCGGTTGCGGGTGAGATTGACTGCTGCGAGGTGCGTTACGACCGTAAGACGGAGAAACTCAAACTGCGGATCGTCGAACCGCCCAGGGAGAAGAAGGCGCAGCCGAAGGTCGCGCCCCGCAAACCCGCCCGGGGGCCGAAATTGTAGGACGGCGGGTAGTTCTTTGGCAGGAAGGTTGTTAAAAATCGCACGTGTTGTCGCCGATACCCGAATGAAATCGTTATATTTGCAATCGAATCCTCCGGCGGCGTGCCGCCGGGCGATTTACATACGGAAGGAACACATTATGGTGGGGCATTGAAAACAGCCAAATTTTAATCCGCTCGCAAAATAATGGGTAGTTCTCTTCTTCATCGTCGTGTCTATATGCGTCAAGCGTATGCGATAGCGGCGTGGGGAGAAATTATCTATCGAGTGGATGGGTGCTTGGCTGTACCTCAATGCCGGTATTTAACGTATTCTCACGCCTTTTTCGTATGGTATTTGTCTGAACCTAAAGAAAAGCGATATGGAAACGAAATCGACAAATGAGGTAAAGGGTGATTACGACCGGGTATCGGCGAGTGAATGCCTGGGGTCGCTAATCGAGTTGCACGGGATTGTCATGGAAGACGATCTGTTCGTCATTCCCGATGCGGATGGCACGGCAGTATTATACAATGACGGGAAGATACGTTTTGACGAGATCGCCGACATCGAGGTCGGCTCGGTGTTTGTGGGCATCCTGCTCCGCAACGGCTATCTGTTCTACCTTTCCCGTACCGAACCGCTCAAGACGTGCATATACACGCATGGCGGGTGGGGTTCAATCTCTGAAATTTCTCCCCGTGGCATTGCCGGACATATCGGGCGTGAACTGCACGGGAAGCTGGGCGACCATACGGCGGTCGATTGACGGGAAACAAAAAAATCGGACGGTTGTCGTCCGATTTTTTTCGCGTCGTATTTTCACGGCCGTTGCCTGCCGTGTTCCCGTTTCCGCCTTTGCAGGGCGAGCAGTTGCCGCAACATGTAGGCATGGTTTTCCCCCACGGTATGCCCCGAGGGCATCAGGTAGGGACTTGCGAGGCACTCCCGGCATTGGCGTACCGCCTCTTTTAAGTCGGTAACGGTTATTTCCGCTCCCGTGATGTCTTTAATCTTTGTTTCCATTCTTGTCCTGTTTTTTTGGTTCGTACCAACTGTCCCGGTAATTTTCTCCCACGAGCGAGAAAATTCCGCTCATGCCGCTTTCAGCGGCGAAATTTTTGGCTTCCCATATACCGGAAAACTCTCCCAGCAGCCGGTAGCCGATGAATAATTTGTACTTGCGCATGATTTTATCGTTTTTCCAGGTTGATAATCGGTGTGTTCTTTTGCAGCCATTCCTTCACGCTGTCCATGTTGTATTCGGATGTGATAACCGCCGTTCGGTCGTCGATTTCGGTGAAGCGCGTAGTTTCATACCCGTCGATCCACTGCTTCAGCGTGGCAACGCCCCACACCTGCGGGTCGTCGAACATGGTGTTGAGCCGCCCGATACCCTCGCCGAAGGTTACGAGCAGCGTTTCATAGGAGATTTCCTTGTTTACTTCATTCGTTTTCATATTCTCGCTTTTTACGGGCGGCTTTTGCCGCCCCGAAATTTTTTAATCAGACAAGTTCCACTCTAACCCTGCTCATGTTCGCCCAGAACACGCCGTTGCAGTAGTAGGCGTAGCCGTTATGCCAGTTGCTCCTGCGGCGTATCACGTCCTGCTCGGGTGGTCGTATCTCGATACTCGTGGTGTAGATGTTGTGTCCCACGGTAATGACGAGGTTGCACCTTCGCCATATCTCGGAATGGGTTTTGAACCCGTTTTTCCCCTCGACGAGCGCAAGGGCCGTCTTGACTGCTTCCCGAACTTCCCAATCCCACTCCCCGAAGGGTTTGAGCGGGCGTGCCATGTAGCTTTTATAGATGATTTTCATTGTTATATTTTTTTTTGTAGGGCGGCTTTCGCCGCCCCGATTTTATAATTCGACAATCCTTTCCACTCTGCCGTACAACATGGAGCGTATGCTCGTCTTGTCCACGCCCTTGTATTCCGTGTAATGCCCGTACTGCTTTACCACGAATGTTTTCAGTACATCGACAAAGTTGAAACGATACCCTAAAAGCGGAATGGAGTCCTTGAAATAGGTGTTATGGTTTACCTCACGGGTAATCCAGTCTTTCTCCTCACGGGTGAGCGTTCCCCCGTCATTGAGCCGTTTGCGTAATATGTACGCTTTTGAGCCTGCAAGGCTTTCGAGTGCGGGAACGTCCCACGACACGAATTTATATGCTATTTGGTTCATTCTATTTTGTTTTTGCGGGCGGCTTTCGCCGCCCCGATTTTTATGCTGTCATTCGTTTCCGTATAAGGGACATGTTCCCCTTCATCAGTTTCAGTATTTGCCCGTGGTATGGGGTATTCTTGTTACACACGCCACGGCTCTGCACGACCTCCATGCGTTTTAGGGACACCTCTATCGTTTCGATACGTTTGCCGTCGATTGTGGCCGAGAGTATGAGCGAGTCGGCTTTCAGATAGTATTCGTTGGTAAACACGCAATGGTGCATGGCCTCGCCCTCCTGCCGTATGGCTTCAACGCTGTCCAATACCTTGATGCAGATTTCCCCGTCGGAAAACTCCACTCCGAAAAACCGCCCTTTGGCTTCGACAAACGAGGCTTCCTGTTCCAACGCCTTGCGCCGTTCCTCCTGCCGCCGTTCCATTTGCATGTGCCGCCGTTTTTTTGCCATGTAGAGGTCATGCGCTGCGGGCAGGTCTGCGGGACACACGAAATGGGCGTTATGCAGGTCTTTCCCGAAAAATCGCAGCAGGTCGATGTAGTCGCACCATTCCGTCGGTTTCCCGATAGCGTACCCGTTACGGATGGCGATACGGATGGCCGGCCAATAGTCTGCGATATTGCGGGAGGAACGGGCGAAAAATCGCACGAGTGCCGTTTGTCCCGCTTTAAGCAGCGTTTCGGCCTTGTTCTCCGAGAGCAGCAGGTGGATAAGGTCGAAAGGGGTTACATCGGGGAGTTGTTTACCGTAGCCGCTTCGGCGCAGTTCGGGGATAAGCCGTTGTCGGGGATAGATGCGTGTGGGCGTGATGTTGTATTTCCCGTCGTTCTCCGCCCGCAGTTCCAATGCGCTCGACCAACTCCACCCGTGAACGAAGAAGCCCATCGGGCGCAGCCGTGCGAAGGTTGCGGAGCGTCCGTCGGGGGCAATCCACCGCTGTACGGCTTCGATATGGGTGTAAACGGGCGTCTGTCCCACTTTCGCCCAACACTCGATATAGACGAAGCGCAGGACTTGAAAACCCTTGCAGCGGGTTACGATGCACAAATACTCGTAATCGTTGAACTTGCGGCGCAGGGTGGTTTCCACTTTCAGCGGGGTGTGGCAGTGCGGACACTCGCACCCTAACAGATTGTCCGTGAGTTCTCCGTTTTCGCTCTGCCACGTGTGGCCGCACTCGGTGCAGGTGATAAGTCCTTTCGGCGTGCGGCGTCCGATATGCTCGATGCAGTTCTTGTACCCCCATTCGATTTGTGCGGGGGTAAGCGGCGGCAGGTGTTTACTTGCCGCCACAACGCTCTGTTGGAATTTTGTTCTCGGTTTCATAACTAAAATAGACTGGGCATTAGTTTGTTATCTTCGATTTTCTTGGGTTTGGACTTGGCTTTCGCCAACTTGGCGTAGGCTTCGCTCTCGGCCTTCCGTATGGCGTTCCGCCGTGCCTCGGCTTTTTCCTCCTCGGTCAGTTCAACGGTGTGATTGACCACTACCTTGCAACTGACGGGTTTGCCGATGTCGATGTCCTCCTCGTCGTAATAGTGGAGTGCCATAGAGTATATTTCCTCGTCGGCAAACCCGTTGCAACCGCTCTGCCGTACTTGGTTGATGATGAAAGTGCAGCAATCGTCAATGTTCTTTTTCGGGTTGGCGTATCGGGGTGCGAAAAGTTCGTCCTCCCGTGCCCGTGCGTCGAGATAGTTCTGTATCGTCAGTTTGAAATAATCTGTTCCTTGTGCCATGATTTTTTGGTATTGTGGGGCGGCGAGCCGCCCCGTGTTCAACATTTATTCGTCCTTTCCGAGAAGCCGCCGCACCTCGTCCTCTTTGGTCTTTTGGAAAATCCATCCCGCTCTCTTCTGCCCGTCATGCGTCAGCCGTGCGTTGAAGCGTCCCCCGAGTGCGTGAAGGGCGTCCTTGACGGGCTTGGTGTCCCCGAATACGGCTATCGCCTTCTCGGAATAGTCCACGATGATAAACCCGCCTTGCACGCTCGTTTCAGTGCGTTCCGCCCGTTTTTCGTCTTTCGGCTCGGGCAGACATATATTCTCCTCGTTTCCTGCGATATATGCCAGCCTGTCGATGTACCCTTCACGTGTGTAGTGGGTCAGTTTGCAGACACTCCACCCGTATTTCGGACTTTTGCCGAGCGTGAAAACGGGATAGCGGTGTTCGTTCTTGGGGTCGTATTCGGAGAGGTGCGCCGTTTGCGGGAAATTGGCCGCCGCCTTTCTCAACTCCCCGAAGCCGTTGCGGGAGGTGGCCGAA
Organism: Bacteroides sp. HMSC067B03; assembly: GCF_001811315.1. Taxonomy (NCBI): domain Bacteria; kingdom Pseudomonadati; phylum Bacteroidota; class Bacteroidia; order Bacteroidales; family Bacteroidaceae; genus Bacteroides; species Bacteroides sp. HMSC067B03. The sequence continues at coordinate 21,915 of NZ_KV804506.1, forward strand.
AAGCCGAGAATGACGGTACGCACGCTTCGGGTGGTCGAACACTCGTAAGAGGGGTCAGTGTATTCCGTTTCGTTGAGTTCGGCGATGATTACGCCCTGCACCCCTTCGGGCATGATGCGGCGTAACCTCTGCGCTCCTATTTCCGCTATGCGGTCATGCTCGGCTTTCTCTTTGGCGGCGGCGATGGCTTGCGCCGTGGCTTGCTCTTCCGCCTGCCCCACGAGCAAAGCCACCTCGAAAGCGTCCATGAACTCGGGGTTCACGTCGTCGTAGTACCTGCCGATACCGAATGTTTGCGAGAGGGGTCGCAGAATGTCCGTTTGGCTGATTTCCTTTGTTTCGGTATCGACCATGTGGTACACGTAGCCACGGGCGGTGTGTTCCACCTTGTAAACGACGTAACGCTTTCTGCTCGCACCCGCACCGATACCGATGATTACCTGGTTTTCCTTGACTACCTGCACCCGTGTGTCCGTGGTAGTCGCTCCGAATAATGAAATGTACTTTGTCATACCTGTAATAATTTAGAAGATGTGAGTGAATAGGAAATAGAAAAAGCCGGTTAGAGCCACGAGAGAAACAAGGCAGGAGAAAATGCCCCGCAGGATGTCATAACAGAACGTGAAGCCCAAAACGACCCAAATAAAGTCGATACCCCACACGTGGAAGCCCAAAGCCACCGCCCCGACCTTTACCGCCAACCCGACCTTTGCCTTTATGCCAAGTGGAAGGTTGGAGGATTTCTGTTTCCATTTATTTTTCTCTTCGTTTCTCATAACCTTTGACTTTTTTTTTATGCCGTAGCGGAGCCGGTATGGATGGAATCTGTTTCGGTAGCATCAAAAGGTGTCGGGGATAGCTGCTGCAAGATTTTGTCGGAAAATACGCTCGCCCGCAGGGAAAGAGGAAGATTTTGCGGCAAACCGCCCCGCGGCCCGATCTTGCAGCAGCGTGAGCCCCGTAACTACCTTTGCTACTGACAACAGATTTCCATACCGCGCTCCGCGGCATGAAAAAAAGAGAGGAAAAGGTTATGGGAGAGAAACGGGGAGAAAACGATATGCCGTGAACGCTCGCGAAAGTCGGTTCACGGCTCACCCTGCATGGAATGATAAATCGCCCGCGAACATTTCCTTTCACGGGCGATTGGCGTATCGGAGCGTGCCGATCCCGTATCGGCGGAGGATCGTTTCCGCCGGACGTGGCGCCACTCGCTGCCACTTTTAAGACGGATACGTCCATATACCACTGGCTGATAACAAGATACTGTTCATTTGTGTACTTTTGGGCATCCGGGAAACAAAAAATGAAACAGAACATGGAAATAATAAGTATGGACGTGAAGGCTTTCGACGCGCTGGCAGGGCACGTGGAAGCCATTGAAAGAAAAGCCGAGGCGTTATGCCGCAGGCAGGAGGACGTGAGTTTGAAAAAATGGCTGGACAACCAGGATGTCTGTGACGTGCTGGGGATATCGAAACGTACCCTGCAAACCTACC
>NZ_KV804506.1:23513-27352 GCF_001811315.1 Bacteroides sp. HMSC067B03
TGGGGATATCGAAACGTACCCTGCAAACCTACCGGGAGAAAGGGTTGCTGCCTTTCAGCCGCATCCGTCACAAAATCTTCTACAAACCGGAAGATGTCGGGAAACTGCTGCAATCGTCGCACTATCCTAATACCGCCGCGTTATGAGCCATTATTTCATCGACAAGCACGATCCGCGTGTGGCGGATCTCTTCCGGCGTTTGGAAAAGGCCGGCAAGGCACTGGATAAACTGGAATCCTCCGGAGGCCGGACACTCAAGGGAGAGCGGTTCGTCACCGACGAGGAATTGTCCCGGCTGCTGAAAATCAGCAGGCGTACATTGCAGGAATACCGCACGGCGCGGATCATTCCCTATTATTTGATTCAGGGCAAGGTACTATACATGGAATCCGAGATACAGAAATTTCTGGAAGATTCCCGGAAGAAATGTATCGGGGGACAGGAATGGGTATAAAAGAAGAACGGCCATCACGGCCGTTCTTCTTTTTCAGTTCAATATCGTGTTCATGCCGGGGAGCTGCCAGACGACGGCGGTCGTCGTGGCCCTTCGGACAAGCCACCGTCGGAAGGCTTCGGCATTCCCGGATTTTAAGCGGAAAGCCAGCGCGGCGATCATTTCGAGCGAATACAGCTCGACAATACCGCCGTCACGGTTGCGCTCCCGGCGGTAAACCCGCTCCTCACGGAGTATGCCGCTTTTGAGTATGGAGCGGATGTTGCTCCCCACGGCAGGAACGAAGACTCCGAACAGGTCGGCAATCTGGTGGCGCGTGAGCCATACACGGTTCTCCGGCGTGTGGATTTCCACCCGCCCGTTTTCAATGCTGATAGGTTCTCTTGTCGTCATAGTCATACAAATTTATCAATTTTTGTTATACTGTTCAACCGTTTACCGTTATAATATCTGCCGTTTCCGGTTCGTCCTCCTCGTAGAGATTTATTTTCCGGCCTTTGGTCTGTTCTTTCAGACGTTTCATGTCCTCGTCCACCTTGCGGTCGGTCACTTTGGCGTAAATCTGCGTGGTGGAAATGCTCTTGTGTCCCATCATGCGGCTGACAGTTTCGATAGGCACACCCAGCGAGAGCGTGATATGTGTCCCGAAATTGTGCCTCGCCTTGTGAAAGGTCATGTCGAAGCCGTATGTCCGTCCCAGTTCTCTGGTGAGCTTGATGAGATACCCCCGGCAATAGAGGTTGAAAATCCTGTCGCTTTTACGCTCGTGGCGGTATTTCTCGATGATCTGCAACGGCACGTTCAGCAGGCGGATGGCCGAGGGCGTTTCGGTCTTCTGGCGCCGGATGTGTATCCAGTACGTTCCGTCGTCCGACTGCGTGATGTCTTTTTCGGACAAGCGTTTCAGGTCGGCGTAGGACAACCCCGTGAAGGTAGCGAAGAGAAACCAGTCCCGCACCCGCTGGAGGTTGGGTTTACCGACGGGAGTTTCCATCAGTTTTTTGAGGTCTTCGAGTTTCAAATGGCGGCTCTTGCGCCGGGGCAGTTCCGGGTGCAGCTTCCCGTAAGGGTCGCGCCGGAGTGTACCCTGACTGACAGCCCGCTTGGTCATTTTTTTCAACCGGTAAAGATGCTCGTGTACTGTCTTGGGTTTCATTTCACGATCTGTACGCAGGAATATTTCAAAATCATCGTAGAACTCCCGGTCAAGGCTCCGCAACGCTACATCCTCCTTTTCCTTCCTTTTTTTCACGAAGGAGGCTAAAATATTATAGGAGTTCTCGTAACTTTCATAAGTTTCTTCCTTGCGATCCACGCCGACACGCTTGCGGAACTCCTCGTTATGCTCGCGGAACAAGGCAAGGAGGGTGAACGGTTTCTGCCCGATTCCTTCCACGGCGTTTTTGACCAGCTCGGCCGTCACGAAACCGAGGCTTTTACGAATATGACGGTAATGTCCGGTGATTTTTTCGGTCAGTTTCTCTATTGCCTGGTTTACCGTTCGGGCGTTCTCGCTTCGTCCGTTCGCCCTTTTGGTTTCCGGATTCCAAAGCGATGGATCGACAAACGCGTTGATATTGATCGGGGCCGACTTGGCGTCGATGCTTACCTTGCATAACAATTTACATGTTCCGTCCTTGCGGACTTTCGTGCGGTTGATGTAGAACAGCAGGGAGAACGTGCTGCGGCGTTTTATCTCTTTATTATTCGTTTCCATAATCGTTGTGAATTTGATTGTCAATGATAGATTAAATAGCTACGGAGAAGCGGCCGGCAATCTTTTCCTCTAAAGACCGGGTATCCATGTCGATCTTGTCATCGGTCACTTTGGCGTAAATCTGCGTCGTGGAAATGCGGCTATGCCCCAGCATTTTACTGACGGTTTCAAGCGGGACACCATGCGAAAGCGTGATCTCGGTGGCGTAGGTATGGCGTCCGCAGTGAAAGACGAGTTTCCGTTCAATTCCGCAAATGGCGGCAATACGTTTCAGTGTCCGGTTGAGTTCGTTGTTGCTGTACATCGGCAGCAGTTTTCCTTCCGGGGCCATATCCCGGTACTTGTCGAGGATGAGCAACGGTATGTCGAGCAACGGCACTTCATAGTCGATTTTCGTCTTCTTGCGGGCGGTCTTGATCCATACCTCACCGTCCTCGGCCACTTCCAGATCCTCCGTCGTCAGGCGGCACATGTCCCCGTAAGGGATACCCGTGTAGCAGGAGAAGAGGAACAGGTCGCGGATATGGTAGAGTTTCGGGTCGTGCAGGGGTGTGGTCATCAGCCGTTGTAACTCTGCGGCGGTAAGGTATTTCTGTTCCCGCTCGGGATGTTCGGCTTCATACCCCGCGAACGGGTCGGCAGTGATAATCCCTTCCGCGATGGCTTCCCCGACAATCGTGTTCAACCGTGTGACAAGCAACACGATAGTTCCCAGGGCAAAGCGGCGCTCCGTGCGTAGGTAGAGGTCATAGTTGTCGATGAATGAACGGTTCAGGGCCGTGAAAGGAACATCCGACAACTTGTATTTCTCCTGGATGAAAGCAGCCACACAGTTACAAGCATAGCGGTAAGATTGTGCTGTTCCCTTTTCCCGGTTCACGCCGACACGTTTTTCGAAATGTTCGATGAACGTCCGGAAATAACCCAACAGGGTTTCCTGCCCGAAAGCCGTCCCCAACAACAGATTCCTTATTTCTTCAGCCGTTACATTCTCACGGGTGGCTGACAGTTCGTCATAAATGGAAATGGCTGAAGCTCGCAAATCGTCCAGTTGCCGGTTGATTTCCCGCGCGGCGTTACTTTTACCCGTGGCACGTCCGGATGCCCACAGTGCAGCGGGTACGGACATTTTCGCACTAAAAGCCGCTTCTGAAAATTTGCCGACAACAAGTTTCGCCATGACCGGGCAATGTCCCTCGTCATTCATTTCGCTCTTTTTGAGGTAGAACGTAACCGTTACATCCGTCTGTTTCATAACTCTATTTTTTTTATGTTGCAAAATTACTTGATATATAGCTATTTACAGTTATGAAAATTATAGCGGAACAAAGAATAAAACCCCGGATGCCGGTAACATAACCTGTATTTCCATGAAAAACGGAAAAAAACGGTTATCTTTACGGGCAAAATATAGGGTTCTTTGCATGGTGAACGGTAAAACCGCAGGTGGTCAAGCGTTATTTTGCCGGATTATCCGGGGCTAAAAAAGGCAACGGATAAGTAGCAAATCTTTCTCTTAACCTTTCATTATCCTGCATTTTAGCGATTTGGAAAGGTATAGAAGAATTTGGCTTAACTCTCCTCAATACCAAACACTTACTTTATTTATCCAAATTTTGCCGTTTTTTTGCGAGTTCTTCGTATCTTTGAGGTATGAAAAAAGACCGG
>NZ_KV804507.1:0-426 GCF_001811315.1 Bacteroides sp. HMSC067B03
CATTAGTTGCGGTCAAAAACGAAATAAAAATGAATGTAATATCAGAAAAAGAATATTCGTTTTCAAATGCGCTTTTTTGGAACGTAATGTTACATCATCATATTCGAGCCTTTGATGAAGAAAGGGATGCGAATTTTGATGAAGTATGGGATGAAGAACTTGTACCAACATTGTTGGATGAAAAGAAGTACAAGAAATATTGGTGTTGGCTATCTCAAATTGATTTGAAAACATCCGAAAATCAAGGTGAAATAGAAAATCCAAGAACTCTAACACTTCCTATCGGCAGCGATATTGTATTGACAATAGAATTTCATCCTTGCTGTACATATTATTTTTTGAATGACACTTTAATCGGGGAAGTTAGTGGCAACTTTCACTTGAAGTATCTCACATATTCGGAATTAATGAGGATTACAAAAGAGA
>NZ_KV804508.1:0-7836 GCF_001811315.1 Bacteroides sp. HMSC067B03
TTCATCCCTCAGATTTATTCATTGATCCCTAATTCCACTTTTATTCTGTATTTTTCACCTCTTAAACTTCGCCAAGTCGACAATTTTCACTATATTTGCTCTGTTATTATAACTTAGAAAGGCAATTATGAGCGAAGAACAAATCACTCCCAATAACGGGTCTTATTCTGCGGATAGTATCCAGGTATTGGAAGGTCTTGAAGCAGTGAGAAAACGCCCTGCGATGTACATCGGTGACATCAGCGTAAAGGGACTTCACCACTTGGTATACGAAATCGTTGATAACTCCATTGACGAGGCACTGGCCGGGTATTGCGACCACATCGAAGTGACAATCAACGAAGATAATTCAATCACCGTACAGGATAATGGACGTGGTATTCCGGTCGACTATCATGAAAAAGAAAAGAAGTCGGCGCTGGAAGTAGCAATGACCGTACTGCACGCCGGAGGTAAGTTCGACAAAGGTTCGTACAAGGTTTCCGGAGGTTTGCACGGTGTAGGTATGTCTTGCGTAAATGCACTGTCAACACACATGACTACACAGGTATTCCGTGATGGTAAAATCTATCAGCAGGAATATGAAATTGGTAAGCCGCTTTATTCTGTAAAAGAAGTAGGGGTATCGGATATTACAGGAACCCGCCAACAATTCTGGCCGGATGATACCATCTTTACCGAAACAGTATATGATTATAAAATCCTGGCTGCCCGTTTGCGCGAATTGGCATACCTGAACGCGGGTCTGCGTATCTCTCTGACCGACCGCCGGGTAGTGAATGAAGAAGACGGCAGTTTCAAGAGCGAAGTGTTCTATTCAGAAGAAGGTCTGAGAGAATTCGTACGCTTTATCGAGTCCTCACGTGAGCACTTGATTAACGATGTCATCTATCTGAACTCCGAAAAGCAGGGAATTCCTATTGAAATCGCAATCATGTACAATACAGGATTCTCTGAAAATGTACATTCTTACGTCAATAATATCAATACAATCGAAGGAGGTACGCACCTTGCAGGTTTCCGTCGTGCACTGACTCGTACACTGAAGAAATATGCCGAAGACAGCAAGATGCTGGAAAAGGTAAAAGTTGAAATCTCGGGAGACGACTTCCGTGAAGGTTTGACTGCCGTTATTTCCGTAAAAGTTGCCGAACCACAGTTCGAAGGACAGACCAAAACGAAGTTGGGTAACAACGAAGTGATGGGTGCTGTAGACCAGGCTGTCGGCGAAGTACTAGCTTATTATCTGGAAGAACATCCGAAAGAAGCAAAAACGATTGTAGACAAGGTAATTTTGGCTGCTACCGCACGCCACGCAGCAAGAAAAGCCCGCGAAATGGTACAGCGCAAATCTCCGATGTCCGGAGGTGGACTGCCTGGTAAGTTGGCCGATTGTTCGGATAAGGACCCTTCAAAATGTGAATTATTCCTCGTCGAGGGAGATTCGGCAGGTGGTACTGCCAAGCAGGGACGTAACCGTATGTTCCAGGCAATCCTCCCGCTACGCGGTAAGATTCTGAACGTAGAAAAAGCAATGTACCACAAAGCGCTGGAAAGCGATGAAATCCGCAATATATATACAGCGCTAGGCGTCACTATCGGAACAGAAGACGACAGCAAAGAGGCTAACATTGAAAAGTTGCGTTATCACAAGATTATCATCATGACCGATGCCGACGTCGATGGTTCTCACATCGACACACTGATCATGACGTTCTTCTTCCGTTATATGCCGCAGATTATTCAGAACGGCTATCTGTATATTGCTACTCCCCCACTCTACCTCTGCAAAAAGGGTAAGGTAGAAGAGTATTGCTGGACAGATGCACAACGCCAGAAATTCATTGATACGTACGGCGGCGGTCTGGAGAATGCAGTCCATACACAACGCTACAAAGGTTTGGGTGAAATGAACGCCCAGCAGTTGTGGGAAACGACCATGGACCCCGAAAACCGTATGTTGAAACAAGTTAACATCGATAATGCCGCAGAGGCCGATTATATATTCTCCATGTTAATGGGTGAAGACGTAGGTCCGCGCCGCGAATTTATCGAAGAGAATGCAACTTATGCAAATATCGATACATAATTTTCATATTACGTTTTTATAAACCAACCTCACATCTTACAACGAAGAAGCGTCGGCAAGCGAAGGAAAATCCTCCGTGCCGGCGCTTTTCTATGTCTTAATAAAACCTAACAGTTAAATTACTTCTCGACCAAAATCACTATCTTGCCAAAAAGAAGGAGGACACTTATGAAAACTACTACCCAAAATCCTGTATTTGCCAAGATCAGGCTGTATCTCAAAATTCTGGCATCCTGTGTGATTGTCACTTGCCTGTTCCTGATCATTATCCATCCGGAGGCGTGGATTACTCCGGCTTGCATCATCGTAGCTATGATCTGCCTGCTATTTCTTCTGATACGAGCCAAACGCAAAGAATCAAAAAAATGAGAGAAATATCAGATCATATCATGTGCCTTTAATTCCTCCACTGCGATTTCCAGTTCTTGATACCACTTTTCACCGAATTTACGGATCAGCGGTTCTTTCAAGAATTGGTAGACAGCTACATTTTCTTTTTTTCCCAGCAGCACAGCCGCCTTGCATACATCCCATCGATGATAATTTACTGCTTTATATGGCCCGTAATCCCCAATCCGGATGGGATAAAGGTGACATGATACCGGTTTATAAAAGTCAGTCTTTCCGTCCCGATAAGCCTTTTCGATGGCACAATAACAACATCCTTTCTCGTCATAGCAAGTAAAGACGCAGTCCTTATTATTAACAATAGAAGTCACCAGATCACCTTCCTGATCCGTATATACCACTCCTTGCTTTTCAATGACAGCACGCGCTTCCGGAGACAGTTCCTCCCAAATAACCGGCAGCACTTCTTCCAACTTTTCTACTTCCTCCAACTCCACAGGTGCCCCCGCATCCCCTTCAATACAACATTCGCCCTTGCAGGCATCCAGGTTACAGAGGAATTTTTCCCGAAGGACATCGAAGCTCACTACTACATCTTCTATCTGAATCATAAAACTTATGTGAGACAAAAAGGGCGGAGTTTACCCCCGCCCTTCTGGTTATAGAATTCTAAATTACTTAATCAAAATCTGACCATTCATATCTGCCGGAGCTTCCAGACCCATGATTTTCAAAATAGTCGGAGCAACATCAGCCAAACGACCGTCCTCCACTTTCGCAGCCTTGTTTTCTGTTACGTAAACACAAGGAACCGGATTCAGAGAGTGAGCCGTATTCGGAGTGCCGTCTTCGTTCAAGGCGTGGTCAGCATTACCGTGGTCGGCAATGATGATTGCTTCGTAGCCCTGTGCTTTGGCAGCTTCGATGACATCTTTCACGCAAGCGTCTACAGCCACAACAGCCTTCTCGATTGCTTCGTAGATACCGGTATGGCCTACCATATCACCGTTAGCGAAGTTCACCACAATAAAGTCATATTTATTTTCGTTGATAGCGTCTACCAGTTTATCCTTCACTTCGTAAGCGCTCATTTCCGGTTTCAGGTCATAAGTAGCTACTTTCGGAGATGGAACGAGGATACGGTCTTCGTTGTCGAACGGAGTTTCACGGCCACCGTTGAAGAAGAAAGTAACATGGGCATATTTCTCTGTTTCGGCGATATGAAGCTGGTTCAAGCCTTTTGAAGCAATGTATTCGCCCAGTGTGTTGGCAACATTTTCTTTATCGAACAAGATGTGAACACCTTTGAAAGATGCATCATACGGAGTCATACAGTAATATTGCAATCCCGGAATGGTATGCATGCCTGCTTCCGGCATATCCTGCTGAGTCAGTACGACTGTCAGTTCTTTAGCACGGTCGTTACGGTAGTTGAAGAAAATAACCACATCACCTTCTTTGATTGTTCCGTCGCAGTTAGCGTTTACAATCGGTTTGATGAATTCATCCGTTACACCTTCATCGTAAGATTCCTGCATTGCCTGAACCATGTCAGTAGCTTTCTTTCCTTCGCCGTTTACCAGGAGGTCATAAGCTTCTTTCACACGTTCCCAACGTTTATCACGGTCCATAGCATAATAACGACCGATGATAGAAGCAATCTTGCCGGCAGATTTCTCGCAATGTGCAGAAAGTTCTTCGATAAATCCTTTACCGCTCTTCGGGTCAGTATCACGACCGTCCATAAAGCAGTGGATAAATGTATTGCTGATGTTATATTCTTTGGCGATGTCGCAAAGTTTGAAAAGATGAACCATTGAGCTGTGCACACCACCGTTAGAAGTCAATCCCATGAAATGAACGTTCTTTCCATTTTCTTTTGCGTAAGAGAAAGCAGAAACGATTTCGGGGTTCTGAAGGATGCTGTTGTCGGCACATGCACGATTGATTTTCACCAAATCCTGATAAACCACACGTCCGGCACCAATGTTAAGGTGACCTACTTCGGAGTTACCCATCTGTCCGTCGGGCAAACCTACGTTCTCACCACTTGCCTGAAGTTGGGAATGAGGATAATTGTTCATCAGATAATCCCAGTAAGGAGTGGGAGTGTTGAAGATTACGTCGTCTTTCTTTTGGTCGCCTAATCCCCAACCATCGAGGATCATTAAAAGGGCTTTCTTGCTCATACTATTTCAATATTTAAATTATCACTCTGATTTTCGGGTGCAAAGGTACAAAAAAGATGATTACGTAAACGCTTAATCTATGTTAAGTTAAAAGGGGAAAAGAGGGGAAGCCATGAATATTTTTCTTTCTTTGTACAGGGAACTATTAAACACATTTATTCAAAATTTAATATTATGAAAACGATTCTACTCTGCATGATGCTCATGCTATCGGGTATGCTCACTGCGCAAACCATCGACAATCCGCCATTTAAAGCCCGTTCGGGGAGCATTGGCAACATCACACGTATAGAACGCACGCCCGAAGGTACGCGTGTTTATATTCACGCCATCTTCCGCCCGCACTGGTGGATAAAAGAGGAAGGAGACAGCTACCTGGAAGATGCGGCTACCGGAAAAAAATATCAGTTCAAGAGTGCAGAAGGCATTGAGCTCAACAAGGAAGTGTACATGCCCGACTCGGGCGAGATGGACTATGTACTCACTTTCGAAGCTCTGCCGGAAGAAACACAGGTCATCCATCTTCTCAGCCCCAGTGATACCGAAGGGAACACGTATGATATCTCTTTAGTGCCGCAAACCGATAAGACTGTTTCACCATTGGCTGCAATCAAAGGAAACTGGTTCAATACTGATGATTTGAACGCTTGGGAATATGGTATCTACGATTCTGTAACAATCATGAACAACCGGATATTCACCAATGAAACTGTCCGTAAGAAAGGGAAACGGATCGAGATAACTGTCAAGGACAAGCAGAATGGGGAGACACGCACTTTACTGGTAACTCCACAGAAAGACGGAAACTGTAAAATACAAGCGAACGGAGAGAAGGAACAACTGTACACCCGGCAAAAGGAAACGACCAAGACCATCGCCGCCGATACAGGTTTTCAGCAGTTCTTCCACACAGACACTACCTGTCTGCAAGGGTATATCGACGGCTACGACCGACGCCTGGGATTTGATACCGGACTGATCTATCTATCGAATATCATCACCCGCGAAGACTATCCGACTGTGATTCAGATAGACGAAGACGGCAGTTTCCTGTGCAAATTTGTCATCAAGCATCCTGTGGAACAATCGGTAACACTTGGCAACAACTGGATTCCATTCTATATCGAACCCGGGCAAACACTGACCATGTATATCGACTGGGAAGCATTATTGGCACGTAGCCGGGCACGCGATTATTATTTTCCTATCAAGAATATAGCTTACATGGGACCGTCGGCTCCTCTCTCCTATCTGCTGAAAGAATTCAGTTCACTTATCCCCTACCGTTACGAGGATTTATCCAATTCCCGTAATAAGCTGACTCCCAGCCAATACAAGGAACATATGAAGCCGTTTATCGCCCAATGGGAACATACAGCCGATTCAGTTATTCAGATTTGCCAACCATCGGCAAAGGCTGTCCGCCTGATAAAGAACAAGACAAACCTGCAGGCAGGAGGCTTATTCTTCGATTTCCTGATGAGCAGAGATTATTACGCGAAACAGGATACAGCCAACCAAGCCTTGAAAGTGCAAGAAGATGATTCCTATTACGACTTCCTGAACAAGATGCCGCTAAATGATGAAGCGGTGCTTGCCGATGCCAATGCAAGTACTTTCATCAACCGGTTTGAATATATGAATGCTTTCAGAAAAGCTTATGGACAACAGTATGCAACAGCGCCGACAGATACCATCACTTATACGTATCCGGAAAAGCCGCTTCTGACTTTCTTTAAAGAGAAAGGGGTAAAGATGAATGCAGAGCAGGAAGCAATCAGACTGAAACACGAAAAACTGGCCGGAACAACAGTAAAGATCACTTTGAAAGAACTTCAGGAGGAGAATGAGAAGGTAAAAGACTTATTCGGAAAAGAAGAAAAGCTAATTTCGGAATATGTAGAGAAACATGTCAAAAACGAGCAATCAGAGGAATCAAAGGAAGAAATAGACAGGAATTTTATCTCAATGAAAGTAAAAAGTGAACATATAAAAGACAGCATTCTTGCCGGACTATATAATGTACCCAATCCTTTGCTTTGGCAAATAGCTAAAGTACGCGACATGAAATTCTATCTGGAGAATATCAAGACACGTTCAATCGCCCGTGAGTATGCAGACAACACCAAAGAAGAACTTACTTTTCCAATATTGGCAGAAGAAGCCGAATATCTGTTTACCAAAATACATCCGAAAGAAGAAGCTAAGTCCTACCAGCTTCCGGAAGGTAAAGCCACTGAGGTTTTCCGCAATATCATCAAGAATCACCCGGATAAAGTATTGTTCGTTGACTTCTGGGCGACGACTTGCGGACCTTGCCGGGGAGGGATAGAGGCGACGGCAGACCTGCGCAAAAAATATAAGGATCATCCGGAGTTCCAGTTCATCTATATCACCGGACAGAAGGATTCTCCTGCCGGTGCATACAAGCAATATGTAGAAAACAACCTGAAAGGAGAAGCCAGTTATTATGTGACCGAATCGGAATTTAACTATCTGCGCCAACTCTTCCACTTCAACGGTATTCCGCACTATGAACTTGTACTAAAGGATGGTAGTATCTCCAAAGAGGGACTGGGAACTCATAAAATCAGAAAGTACTTGGAAGAGAATTTCCCCGTTTCCGAACCTGCCCAACTTAATTTGAATGAAGAATGAAGAATGATGAATGAAGAATTACTCTGCAGCGTGATAGCGTAGCTAATTCTTCATTCTTCATTTAAAACTTCTTCATAATGATTAAAACCGATGTTTTATTGTCATCTGTCAGCTTTTCATATATAATAATCTAATAATAAACAGATTACCACATGACAATAAGCCCTGACAATAAGCTGACAATAGCAAAAGTTCCATTTTACTGTCATCTTATGGAGTGAGGGAAGTTTCCGATATATCTCACATTAGAGTGTATTAATACATTTTTTGCCATCATTTGATTCCGTCATTCAGACGAATACCAATGAGAAACGATCGGCTATGTCATTCAAACGACTGCAAGGAGGAAGACTCTCCTCTTTTGCGTGCACAGGAGAAGAGCCTTCATTCACACTGTCACCAACACTTCTCCTTTCGTTGTTTCCCGTTCAAGTATCCATACGGTTTGTGACAAGCTATCAGAACGGTTGTGCCACCTACGGAAACGATTATGCCAAACCTCTGAAACGATTGTGCAGAGTGCTTGGCACAGTTGTGCCACTGCGATGGCAC
>NZ_KV804509.1:0-102374 GCF_001811315.1 Bacteroides sp. HMSC067B03
ACCTGGAGGGCTTTCTTGTTTTTGATACCTTAGGGATACCTTCGGAATTTGTGGCATCATTTTTAACAGCAATAATCCTCATAATACCTATTAAAAAAGTGAATATTTACTGGTAATTTGTATGTTATGAGGATATTTATTTGTATCTTTGTCGCCCGAATTGTAATCTAACGATTAAAAAAAGAGAGAAGCTTTGGGAAAGTTTGATAAATACAAAATTGATTTGAAAGGCATGCAAACAGACTCTGCTAAGTATGAGTTTGTTTTGGATAACCTTTACTTCGCCCACATTGATGGTCCTGAAGTTCAGAAAGGAAAAGTAAATGTTACTTTGACTGTAAAAAGAACCTCTCGTGCTTTCGAATTGAGCTTTCAGACGGACGGTATGGTATGGGTACCATGCGACCGTTGTTTGGACGAAATGGAGCTACAGATCACATCATCTGATAAACTGATGGTGAAGTTTGGACATGAATATGCAGAAGAAGGTGATAACTTGATTGTAATCCCCGAAGAAGAGGGAGAAATCAATGTAGCATGGTTCATGTATGAATTTGTGGCGCTTTCCATCCCTATGAAGCATGTACATGCTCCGGGTAAGTGCAACAAAGCTGTTACTAGTAAGTTGAGTAAGCATCTCAAAACAGATGCTAATGAAGATAGCGATGAAGTCTTTGACACAGGTGGAGATGATATCGTAGTAGAGGAGGAAATGGAGGAACAAATTGATCCCCGTTGGAATGAATTAAAAAAAATATTAGATAATAATTAAAGTTTTAAGAAAATGGCACATCCTAAGAGAAGACAATCAAAAACAAGAACAGCAAAGAGAAGAACTCATGATAAGGCAGTAGCTCCTACATTGGCTATTTGTCCGAATTGCGGAGAATGGCATGTTTACCACACTGTATGTGGCGCATGTGGTTACTACAGAGGTAAGCTCGCTATCGAAAAAGAAGCAGCTGTATAATTAGTACAGTATACTCAAGACAGCCGAGGGGGAAAACTCTCCGGCTGCTTTAAGTATTATAGTATTGCTAATTTAAAATAGGTTTGATGGAAAAAATAAATGCAGTAATCACAGGAGTTGGAGGCTATGTACCCGATTATATCTTGACTAATGAAGAGATATCAAGAATGGTAGATACCAACGACGAATGGATTATGACTCGTATCGGAGTAAAGGAAAGACATATTCTGAATGAGGAAGGATTAGGTAGCTCATACATGGCACGCAAGGCTGCCAAGCAGTTGATGAAAAAGACTGGAGCCAATCCTGACGATATCGATTTGGTTATTGTTGCTACCAGTACTCCTGACTATCACTTCCCTTCTACAGCTTCTATTCTTTGCGATAAACTCGGACTGAAAAATGCGTTTGCTTTCGACTTGCAAGCTGCATGTAGTGGCTTTCTGTATCTGATGGAAACTGCTGCGAATTTCATTCGTTCGGGAAGATATAAGAAAATTATCATTGTCGGTGCCGATAAGATGTCGTCAATGGTTAACTATACAGATCGTGCTACTTGCCCTATCTTTGGTGACGGTGCTGCTGCTTTTATGCTGGAGCCCACTACGGAAGATCTGGGTATCATGGATTCGATACTGAGAACAGATGGTAAAGGTCTGCCTTTCCTCCATATGAAAGCTGGTGGTTCGGTTTGTCCTCCGTCTTATTTCACAGTAGACAATAAAATGCACTATCTGCACCAGGAAGGAAGAACAGTGTTCAAATATGCAGTTTCAAGTATGTCGGATGTATCTGCTGCAATCGCAGAAAAGAATGGTCTGACAAAAGATAACATTGACTGGGTGGTTCCCCATCAGGCGAATGTTCGTATCATCGAAGCTGTGGCTCATCGCATGGAACTCCCAATGGATAAAGTGCTGGTGAATATTGAACATTATGGTAACACAAGTGCCGCCACACTTCCCCTGTGTATCTGGGATTATGAAGATAAACTCAAGAAAGGTGATAACATTATATTTACAGCATTCGGCGCCGGATTTACATGGGGTGCGGTTTATGTAAAATGGGGTTATGACGGAAAAAAGGAATCGTAACGTAAGTTACTGAACTATAACACAAAAAACGCATCTTATTTCGATTCGATGCGTTTTTTTGTCTCAACCAATAAAATAAAGAGAAATGCATAAAGCAGGTTTTGTGAACATCGTAGGGAACCCGAATGTCGGAAAATCGACATTGATGAATGCTTTGGTGGGAGAACGTATATCAATTGCCACCTTCAAAGCACAGACTACCCGTCACCGGATTATGGGAATTTATAATACGGATGATATGCAGATTGTTTTTTCTGATACTCCGGGAGTATTGAAACCTAACTATAAGTTGCAGGAGTCGATGCTGAACTTCTCGACTTCCGCACTGACGGATGCGGATGTACTGCTTTATGTGACCGACGTGGTGGAAACGCCGGACAAGAACAACGAGTTTATGGGAAAGGTGCGTCAGATGACCGTCCCTGTCCTGTTGCTTATAAACAAAATAGACCTCACGGATCAGGAGAAGCTAATAAAGTTGGTCGAAGAGTGGAAGGAGTTGCTTCCACAGGCTGAGATTATTCCTATTTCCGCCGCATCAAAGTTCAATGTGGATTATGTGATGAAGCGTATTCAGGAATTATTGCCCGATTCTCCTCCTTACTTCGGCAAAGACCAGTGGACGGATAAGCCTGCCCGCTTCTTTGTGAATGAAATTATCCGTGAAAAGATCCTGCTATACTATGACAAAGAGATCCCCTATTCGGTGGAAGTAGTGGTAGAGGAATTTAAAGAGGAAGCGAAAAAGATCCATATCCGGGCGGTGATTTATGTGGAACGGGACTCGCAAAAAGGAATTATTATCGGCAAGCAAGGAAAAGCTCTGAAGAAAGTGGCTACCGAGGCACGCCGGGAATTGGAACGTTTCTTTGGAAAGACTATTTTCCTGGAAACCTATGTGAAGGTTGATAAAGATTGGCGCAGTTCGGATAAGGAACTGCGGAACTTTGGTTATCAGTTAGATTAAGAGTATTCATGCGACTGGGATAGTCGTGAAAAAACAAGGTATTGAGCTATGAATAATTTAGTTGCAATTGTAGGACGCCCCAATGTGGGCAAGTCTACCTTATTTAACCGTCTGACGAAAACTCGTCAGGCTATTGTGAATGAAGAAGCGGGGACGACCCGCGACAGGCAGTATGGCAAGTCCGAATGGCTGGGCCGTGAGTTCTCCGTGGTAGATACCGGCGGATGGGTGGTGAATTCTGATGATATCTTTGAAGAGGAAATCAGGAAGCAAGTATTGCTGGCAGTAGAAGAAGCGGACGTTATTCTGTTTGTAGTGGATGTGATGAACGGAGTGACGGATCTGGATATGCAGGTGGCGGCTATCTTGCGGCGTGCCAATAGTCCGGTGATTATGGTGGCCAATAAAACGGATAATAATGAATTGCAATATAACGCTCCTGAGTTTTATAAATTAGGATTGGGCGATCCGTATTGTATCTCTGCTATCACAGGAAGTGGTACAGGTGATTTGATGGACTTGATTGTCAGTAAATTCAGTAAAGAGAATTCAGAAATTCTGGACGATGATATCCCTCGCTTCGCTGTAGTGGGACGTCCGAATGCAGGAAAATCTTCTATTGTAAACGCGTTTATCGGAGAAGACCGTAACATCGTGACGGAGATTGCCGGAACAACCCGCGACTCTATCTATACACGTTACAACAAATTCGGTTTCGATTTTTATCTGGTAGATACAGCCGGTATCCGTAAAAAGAATAAGGTGAACGAGGATCTGGAATATTATTCGGTAGTTCGTTCGATTCGTTCGATTGAGAACGCGGATGTCTGTATTTTGATGCTCGATGCAACGAGAGGCGTTGAGAGCCAGGATTTGAATATCCTTTCTCTGATACAGAAAAATCAGAAAGGCTTGGTGGTTGTGATTAATAAGTGGGATCTTATAGAGGATAAAACGGCGAAAATGATGAAAGAGTTCGAGGCAACTATCCGTTCACGCTTTGCTCCGTTTGTGGATTTTCCGATTATATTTGCTTCTGCATTGACCAAACAGCGTATCCTGAAAGTGCTTGAAGAAGCTCGTAGCGTATATGAAAACCGTACAACAAAGATACCGACTGCCCGCTTGAATGAAGAAATGCTTCCGCTGATCGAGGCATATCCGCCCCCATCAAATAAAGGTAAGTATATCAAGATTAAATATATCACGCAGTTGCCGAATACCCAGGTGCCTTCTTTTGTCTATTTTGCAAATCTGCCGCAGTATGTGAAAGAACCGTACAAGCGTTTCTTGGAAAACAAAATGCGTGAGAAGTGGAATCTTACCGGTACACCGATCAATATTTATATCCGACAGAAATAAAGGTATATTCATATGAATAAAAAGAAATCGCCCGGCAGTGGAATGTTGCCGGGCGATTTATCTTTTATACTGAACAGATCTCCGTTTTGTTTTGAACCGGTGATTCGCAAAGATTATTCGTCTTTGTTTAACTGGAAATCTTTACGGCGCAATACGAAGCTGTTACTCAGATATTTCTCACGCACGATCTTGTTTTCAGCCAGCTCTTCCGGTGTGCCCTGAAACAGGATCTTTCCTTCAAACAGCAGATAAGCGCGGTCGGTGATACTTAATGTTTCCTGTACATTGTGGTCGGTAATCAGGATGCCGATATTTTTATCCTTTAGCTTCCATACAATTTGCTGGATATCTTCTACCGCGATAGGGTCGACTCCGGCAAATGGTTCATCAAGCATGATGAACTTCGGGTCGATGGCAAGACACCGGGCGATTTCCGTACGGCGGCGTTCACCTCCGGACAGTTGGTTACCTTTGTTCTTGCGTACCTTTTGAAGACGGAACTCTGCAATCAGGCTTTCGAGCTTCTCCTTCTGATAATCCTTAGGCTTATTGGTCATCTCGAGTACAGAAGCGATATTGTCTTCTACACTCATCTGACGGAATACGGAGGCTTCCTGTGCAAGGTACCCGATACCCGTCTGCGCCCGTTTGTATACTGGAAATTTGGTAATCTCAAGGTCGTCGAGGAAGATCCGGCCTTCATTAGGCGTGATCAGTCCTACGGTCATATAGAATGAAGTCGTCTTACCGGCACCGTTCGGTCCCAGCAAACCTACAATTTCACCTTGCTTCACGTCAATGGATACATGGCTTACAACGGTTCGTTTTCCGTACTTTTTAACCAGGTCTTCCGTGCGAAGCACCATCTTGCTTTCTTCCATATTCTAGTTATTTTGCGGCAAATGTAGTAAAAATAAGCTGAAATAATGTACATTTGCAGACAAATAGTGTGAGTTATGATAAAAGCATTGAGAACCGTCGGACGATATATCATGCTGATGGGACGTACTTTTTCCCGTCCCGAGCGTATGCGTATGTTTTTCCGGCAATACCTTAACGAGATGGAGCAACTGGGTGTAAACTCCATCGGTATCGTGTTGTTGATTTCGTTTTTCATCGGCGCGGTGATTACCATTCAGATTAAATTGAACATTGAAAGTCCATGGATGCCTCGCTGGACAGTGGGGTATGTGACACGTGAAATCATGTTGCTGGAATTTTCCTCTTCTATTATGTGTCTCATCTTGGCGGGAAAGGTTGGCTCGAACATCGCTTCGGAACTGGGAACGATGCGGGTGACGCAACAGATTGACGCGCTCGAGATCATGGGTATTAATTCTGCCAATTATCTGATATTACCCAAAATTACGGCAATGGTGACTGTGATTCCTGTATTGGTGACATTTAGTATTTTTGCCGGAATCATTGGAGCCTTTTGTACTTGTTGGTTTGCGGGTGTGATGAATGCAGTTGATTTGGAATATGGATTGCAGTATATGTTTGTCGAATGGTTTATCTGGGCGGGTATCATCAAATCCCTCTTCTTTGCCTTTATTATCGCGAGTGTTTCTGCCTTCTTCGGTTATACGGTAGACGGCGGTTCGATTGCCGTGGGAAAGGCTTCTACGGATGCTGTGGTAAGCAGTAGTGTGTTAATTCTGTTTGCAGATTTGGTATTAACTAAACTTTTGATGGGATGATTGACGTTAGAGGACTTTATAAATCATTTGAAGATAAGACGGTATTGAGTGATATCAATGCCTCTTTTGAGAATGGGAAGACAAACTTGATTATCGGTCAGAGTGGGTCCGGTAAAACGGTATTGATGAAATGTATCGTAGGATTACTTACTCCCGAGAAGGGGGAAGTGCTTTATGACGGACGTAATCTTGTCCTGATGGGTAAGAAGGAGAAAAAGATGCTTCGCAAGGAGATGGGGATGATTTTTCAGAGTGCTGCCCTTTTCGACTCGATGTCGGTGCTGGATAATGTGATGTTCCCGCTGAATATGTTTAGTAATGATACATTGCGCGATCGTACCAAACGTGCCATGTTCTGTCTGGAACGTGTGAATCTGACTGAAGCAAAAGATAAATTTCCGGGTGAAATCAGTGGTGGTATGCAGAAGCGTGTGGCTATTGCCCGTGCTATCGCATTGAACCCGCAGTACCTGTTCTGTGATGAGCCGAACTCCGGACTGGACCCAAAAACGTCATTAGTTATCGATGATCTCATTCATGACATTACTCAGGAGTATAATATGACGACTATTATCAATACCCATGATATGAACTCTGTGTTGGGGATTGGGGAGAAAGTGATTTATATTTATGAAGGACACAAGGAATGGGAAGGAACGAAAGATGATATCTTTACTTCTACCAATGAAAGGCTGAATAACTTTATCTTTGCTTCTGACCTGCTCCGCAAGGTGAAGGATGTGGAAGTACAGAGCATGGAAGGTTGATTGGAAATAAATAAAAGGACATAAAAAAACTTCTGTCATCAGGTGGCAGAAGTTTCTTTTTTTCTTAGCTATATTAGCGTCGGCAATTAAGCTCTGGGTCTAGCTTCTTTAACTACCATTGTACGGCCCATGTATTCAGCACCGTTCAATTCTGCGATTGCTTTAGCAGCTGCAGCGTCGTCTTCCATTTCAATGAAAGCAAATCCTTTGGATTTACCGGTTTCACGATCCATAACTACTTTAACTGATGATACTGCTCCGTAATCTTCCATCACTTGTTGCAGATCTCCTTCCTTAACACGGTAGTTAAGGTTTCCAACATAAATGTTCATAATGAAAATGATAAAAAAATAAATAAATGAATAAAACTCTCTGGATAGATGGTTACTAATAAAAAGATTAAAACGACAGAGAGTTTACAAATGCGTTTTCGAAACAGAAGTAAAAACCTTGTAATCAAATCGAGAAACTAATGGTCCATCAATCCGCAGCAAAGAAAAGAATAATTTTTGGATTGACCATCTTTTTCTTACTTTAATTTGCAGACAATGAGAAAAAAAGAAGGATGTGTGGTTAGCGAACCATTGCCTGTCATGCAATTGTCATTTATATATTCCATAATAGATGCGAAATAAATCTGCAATGTCTTTTGAAAATTGAAAGATTAGCACTAATTTTGCACCCTCGTTTGAGTTAGAACAAAGTATAAATCAAATAAATAATTGTCAGAATGAACGTTTCATTACAAAACATTGACAAAGTAAGCGCACAGCTTACTGTAAAGCTTGAGAAAGCCGACTATCAGGAGAAAGTAGACAAATCGTTGAAATCATTCCGCCAGAAGGCGCAGATGCCGGGATTCCGTAAAGGAATGGTTCCGATGAGCCTGGTTAAGAAGATGTATGGTAAATCAGTGATTGCAGAAGAAGTGAATAAAGTATTGCAAGAAGCTGTTTACAACTATATTAAAGAAAATAAGGTGAACATGCTGGGCGAACCGTTGCCTAACGAAGAAAAACAGCAGATGATCGACTTCGATACAATGGAAGAATTCGAATTTGTATTCGATATCGCTCTGGCACCTGAATTTAAAGCAGAAGTAAGTGCTAAAGATAAAGTAGATTACTATACAATCGAAGTATCGGATGAAATGATCGATAACCAGGTGAAGATGTATACTCAACGTACTGGTAAATACGATAAAGTAGACGCTTACGAAGATAACGATATGCTGAAAGGCCTGTTGGCTCAGCTGGATGAAGAAGGTAATACGAAAGAAGGCGGTATTCAGGTAGAAGGTGCAGTATTGATGCCTTCTTATATGAAGAACGACGATCAGAAAGCAATCTTCGCTAATGCAAAAGTAAACGATGTATTGGTATTCAATCCGAATGTTGCTTACGACGGACATGCTGCTGAACTTGGCTCTCTGCTGAAGATCGACAAGGAAATCGCTAAAGACGTGAAGTCTGATTTCAGTTTCCAGGTAGAAGAAATCACTCGTTTTGTACCGGGTGAACTGACTCAGGAAGTATTTGACCAGGCATTTGGTGAAGGTGTAGTGAAGACTGAAGAAGAATTCCGCGCTAAGATCAAAGAAGAAATCGCAGCAAGATTTGTGGCTGACAGTGATTATAAATTCCTGATCGACATTCGTAAAGTGATGATGGACAAAG
Source organism: Bacteroides sp. HMSC067B03 (assembly GCF_001811315.1). NCBI lineage: Bacteria > Pseudomonadati > Bacteroidota > Bacteroidia > Bacteroidales > Bacteroidaceae > Bacteroides > Bacteroides sp. HMSC067B03. The sequence continues at coordinate 8,537 of NZ_KV804509.1, forward strand.
TAGGCAAGCTGGAATTCTCTGATGCATTGCTGAAACGTATCATGTTACTGAACAACGAAGAAAAAGGTGAAGAATATGTAGCTGAGAACTACGATAAGAGCATCGAAGAACTGACTTGGCACCTGATCAAGGAACAGTTGGTAGAGGCAAACGATATCAAAGTAGAACAGGAAGATGTGCTGAAGATGGCGAAAGAAACAACGAAAGCACAGTTTGCTCAATACGGAATGTTGTCTGTACCTGAAGACGTACTTGACAACTATGCACAGGAAATGTTGAAGAAGAAAGAGACAATCAACAATCTGGTAAGCCGCGTAGTAGAAGTGAAGTTGGCTGCAGCCCTGAAAGCTCAGGTAACTTTGGAGAACAAGAGCGTTTCTATGGAAGAGTTCAATAAAATGTTTGAATAATCGTTCGGTTGAATAGAACATAAAGTCACAGAAACACAGAGTTTTTATAAAATTATAACTCTGTGTTTTTTTGTGTCTATGTGTTCTTTTTCGTTTCTTTGCACTTACGTTTATTATAAATTTAATTAGAAAGGAACCATAACATGGATGATTTTAGAAAATACGCAACCAAGCATTTAGGAATGAATGGCATGGTGCTGGACGATGTGATTAAATCGCAAGCCGGGTATTTGAATCCCTATATTCTCGAAGAGAGACAGCTGAATGTAACTCAGCTCGATGTATTCTCCCGACTGATGATGGACCGCATTATTTTTCTGGGTACACAAGTAGATGACTATACGGCAAATACGCTTCAGGCGCAGTTGCTCTATCTGGACTCTGTAGACCCGGGCAAGGATATTTCCATCTATATCAATTCTCCGGGTGGCAGTGTATATGCCGGACTGGGTATTTATGATACCATGCAGTTTATCTCAAGTGATGTTGCGACGATCTGTACAGGTATGGCAGCTTCGATGGCTGCTGTATTGCTGGTAGCTGGTGCTGAAGGTAAACGTTCGGCGTTGCCGCATTCACGCGTTATGATTCACCAGCCGATGGGAGGTGCTCAGGGACAGGCTTCGGATATTGAAATCACAGCCCGTGAGATTCAGAAATTGAAGAAAGAACTTTATACGATTATCGCCGATCATTCGCACACAGACTTCGATAAAGTATGGGCCGACTCAGACCGTGATTACTGGATGACAGCTCAGGAAGCGAAAGAATACGGTATGATTGATGAGGTATTGATTAAAAAATAAAAATGGCTGATTCAAAGACAAAGAAAAAGTGTAGCTTCTGCGGTCGGTCGGAGAATGAGGTCGGATTCCTGATTACAGGAATGAACGGCTATATCTGCGACAGCTGCGCTACTCAGGCTTATGAGATAACTCAGGAAGCACTGGGTGAAAGCAGAAAAGGCGCCGGAGCTACCAAACTCAATTTAAAAGAACTGCCCAAACCGGTAGAAATAAAGAAATTCCTCGATCAGTACGTAATTGGACAAGACGACGCGAAGCGTTTTCTTTCGGTATCGGTTTACAACCACTATAAGCGCCTTTTGCAAAAAGACAGTGGCGATGATGTAGAGATTGAAAAATCAAACATTATCATGGTGGGAAGTACCGGAACCGGAAAAACCCTCTTGGCGCGTACAATTGCCAAGTTGCTTCATGTTCCGTTTACGATTGTAGATGCTACGGTGTTGACGGAAGCCGGTTATGTGGGTGAAGATATTGAAAGCATCCTGACTCGTTTGCTTCAGGTGGCAGATTATAATGTACCGGAAGCTGAACAGGGAATTGTGTTTATTGATGAGATAGACAAGATTGCCCGTAAAGGAGATAATCCTTCCATTACCCGCGACGTAAGCGGGGAGGGAGTACAGCAGGGGTTGCTGAAATTGCTCGAAGGTTCGGTTGTGAACGTTCCCCCTCAGGGAGGCCGTAAGCATCCCGACCAGAAAATGATTCCGGTGAATACTAAAAATATTCTCTTTATCTGCGGAGGTGCTTTCGATGGCATTGAAAAGAAAATTGCCCAACGGCTGAATACACATGTGGTAGGCTATACCGCTTCACAGAAGACAGCTGTAATTGATAAGAATAATATGATGCAGTATATTGCTCCTCAGGATTTGAAGTCATTCGGACTGATTCCCGAAATTATCGGTCGTCTTCCGGTGCTGACTTATCTGAATCCGCTGGATCGTAATGCACTCCGTGCTATTCTTACCGAACCGAAAAACTCTATCATCAAACAATATATCAAATTGTTTGAAATGGATGGTATCAAGCTGACATTTGAGGATTCTGTTTTCGAATATATCGTTGACAAGGCCGTAGAATATAAGCTGGGTGCCCGTGGATTGCGTTCTATTGTGGAAACGATCATGATGGATGTCATGTTTGAAATCCCTTCAGAAAGCAAGAAAGAGTATAAGGTAACGTTGGATTATGCAAAACAACAGCTGGAAAAAGCGAATATGGCAAGGCTGCAAACTGCTTAATATCAAATAGTAAGGCTACTGGAAATGATTGTTTCTGTTTTTTCTTGAAAATATTAGTCGTATTTTGCTTGGTAATTACGAAGTTGTTTATAACTTTGTTTGGCTCTCTTGCAATAGAGGGCTTTACTTAAAGTTAAACCATGAACTGAATAAAACAACCTAAGTTAAGATGGCAGGGAAGATTAATTTAACAGATGAACTGAAAAAGTATTTCGGATTTAATAAGTTCAAGGGAAACCAGGAAGCAATCATTCAGAATTTGCTCGATGGTAAAGATACCTTTGTACTAATGCCTACCGGTGGCGGAAAATCTTTATGCTATCAGTTACCTTCGCTCTTGATGGAAGGTACGGCAATTGTTATTTCTCCGCTCATTGCGTTGATGAAGAATCAGGTGGATGCAATGCGTAATTTCAGTGAAGAGGATGGCATCGCCCATTTTATAAATTCTTCATTAAATAAAGGTGCAATAGACCAAGTCAGGTCTGACATCCTTGCCGGAAAAACAAAATTGCTATATGTGGCTCCTGAGTCGTTGACAAAGGAAGAAAATGTAGATTTTTTGCGTTCGGTGAAAATTTCGTTCTATGCGGTAGACGAAGCTCATTGTATTTCCGAATGGGGACATGACTTCCGTCCGGAGTATCGGCGGATTCGTCCGATCATTAACGAAATAGGGAAAGCTCCCTTGATTGCACTTACTGCAACAGCAACACCGAAGGTACAGCACGATATCCAGAAAAATCTGGGGATGGTGGATGCTCAGGTTTTTAAATCGTCGTTCAACCGTCCGAACCTTTATTATGAGGTACGCGCAAAGACTAATAATATTGATAAAGATATCATTAAGTTCATCAAGAATAATTCGGAAAAGTCGGGTATTATTTATTGCCTGAGCCGGAAGAAAGTAGAAGAACTTGCTGAGATTCTTCAGGCAAACGGAATCAATGCGCGTCCTTATCATGCAGGTATGGACTCTATGACGAGAACGAAGAACCAAGATGATTTCCTGATGGAAAAGGTGGAAGTGATTGTAGCTACCATCGCTTTCGGTATGGGAATTGACAAGCCGGATGTACGGTTTGTAATCCATTACGATATCCCCAAAAGTCTGGAAGGGTATTACCAGGAGACAGGACGTGCCGGCAGAGACGGCGGCGAAGGCCAGTGCCTGACTTTTTATACAAACAAAGACCTGCAGAAACTGGAAAAGTTCATGCAGGGAAAACCTGTGGCAGAACAGGAAATAGGCAAGCAGCTTCTGTTGGAAACCGCTGCTTATGCCGAATCTTCCGTGTGCCGGCGCAAGACATTGCTGCATTATTTCGGTGAAGAATATACGGAAGAAAATTGTGGAAATTGTGACAACTGTTTAAACCCTAAAAAACAAGTGGAGGCTCAAGAGTTATTGTGTGCCGTGATTGAAGCGATTATCGCGGTGAAAGAAAATTTTAAGGCAGATTATATCATAGACATACTACAAGGTAGAGAAACGTCGGAAGTACAGGCTCATTTGCACGAAGATCTGGAAGTATTCGGTTCGGGTATGGGCGAAGAAGACAAAACATGGAATGCGGTGATTCGACAAGCGTTGATTGGCGGTTACTTGAGCAAAGATGTGGAGAATTATGGTCTACTGAAGGTAACGGAAGAAGGACACAAATTCCTGAAGAAACCAAAATCATTCAAGATTACTGAAGATAATGATTTTGAAGAAACGGAAGAAGAAGTACCGGCACGTGGCGGTGGTTCTTGTGCGGTGGACCCGGCTCTTTACTCAATGCTGAAGGACTTGCGGAAGAAGCTTTCCAAGAAGCTGGAGGTTCCTCCATATGTTATTTTCCAGGATCCGTCGTTGGAAGCAATGGCTACCATCTATCCGGTGACACTGGATGAACTGCAGAATATCCCGGGCGTAGGTGCCGGAAAAGCAAAACGCTATGGTGAAGAGTTTTGTAAACTGATCAAGCGTCATTGCGAAGAGAATGAAATTGAACGTCCGGAAGATTTGCGTGTACGTACGGTTGCTAATAAATCGAAAATGAAAGTGGCTATCATTCAGGCTATTGATCGTAAAGTGGCATTGGACGATATCGCTCTTTCCAAAGGAATTGAGTTTGGTGAGCTATTGGATGAGGTGGAAGCGATCGTTTACTCCGGAACCAAACTGAATATTGATTACTTCCTGGAAGAAATTATGGATGAAGACCATATGCTCGATATCTATGATTATTTCAAGGAATCTACGACAGACAAAATTGATGATGCTCTTGATGAACTGGGTGATGAATTTACCGAAGAGGAAGTCCGACTGGTGAGAATCAAGTTCATCTCTGAAATGGCTAATTAAAAAAGCGAAAAAAATAGGCGTGCAGGTATGCTGTTTTGAATAAAAACCGTATATTTGCACGCAATAAATTTTTAAACGCACAGCCCTATGTCATTTATTGCTGATAAGATTGTAATGGATGGGTTAACTTACGACGACGTATTGTTGATCCCCGCTTATTCTGAAGTTTTACCGCGCACTGTCGATCTCTCGACAAAGTTTTCAAGAAACATTGAGTTAAAAATTCCTTTTGTGACGGCTGCCATGGATACGGTTACCGAAGCGAAAATGGCTATTGCCATTGCCCGTGAAGGTGGTATCGGTGTGATTCACAAGAATATGTCTATTGAGGAGCAGGCAAGACAAGTTGCCATTGTAAAGCGTGCTGAAAATGGTATGATTTACGATCCTGTTACTATTAAGAGAGGTTCTACTGTTAGCGATGCTTTGGGAATTATGGCTGAATATAAAATCGGCGGTATTCCTGTGGTGGATGATGAAGGTTATCTGGTAGGTATCGTTACCAACAGAGATTTGCGTTTCGAAAGAGACATGACCAAACATATTGATCTGGTTATGACTCCCAAAGAAAGATTGGTGACTACCAATCAGTCTACAGATTTGGAGTCTGCAGCACAGATTCTTCAGAAACATAAGATCGAGAAATTGCCGATTGTCGGAATGGATGGGAAATTGATCGGTCTTGTTACTTATAAAGATATAACAAAGGCAAAAGATAAACCGATGGCTTGTAAGGATGCCAAAGGTCGTCTGCGTGTAGCTGCAGGTGTGGGCGTTACTGCCGATACGCTGGATCGCATGCAGGCATTGGTAGATGCCGGTGCGGATGCTATCGTGATCGATACAGCTCACGGACATTCTATGTTCGTTATTGAAAAACTGAAAGAAGCAAAGAAACGCTTCCCGAATATTGATATTGTAGTAGGTAATATTGCTACCGGCGAAGCTGCGAAGGCTTTGGCGGAAGCTGGTGCTGATGCAGTGAAAGTAGGTATCGGTCCGGGTTCTATCTGTACGACTCGTGTTGTTGCAGGTGTGGGTGTTCCTCAGTTATCGGCTGTATATGATGTAGCCAAAGCACTGAAAGGTACAGGTGTTCCTTTGATTGCTGATGGTGGATTACGTTACTCCGGTGATGTGGTAAAAGCATTGGCTGCCGGTGGATATTGTGTGATGATCGGATCATTGGTTGCCGGAACTGAAGAGTCTCCGGGTGATACTATTATCTTTAACGGACGTAAGTTCAAGTCATATCGTGGTATGGGCTCATTGGAAGCGATGGAAAATGGTTCGAAGGACCGTTACTTCCAGAGCGGAACTGCCGATGTGAAGAAGTTGGTACCGGAAGGTATTGCTGCACGTGTTCCTTATAAAGGTACGCTTTATGAAGTAGTTTATCAGCTGTCCGGCGGTTTGCGTGCAGGTATGGGATATTGCGGTGCTGCTAATATTGAAAAACTGCATGATGCGAAGTTTACTCGTATCACAAATGCCGGAGTGATGGAAAGTCATCCGCATGACGTGACGATTACCAGTGAATCGCCTAACTATAGCCGTCCGGAATAATTTATATAAACGGTAAACGATTAGCGGTGAACGGTGAACAGGCTGTATGGCACATGTTCGTTGTTCACCGTTTGTCGTTTTAAACAAAGAATCAATGATGAAAAGAAGTCTGCTTTTAGGATGGATAAGTCTCTTCGGAATATGGGTTTCCGCTCAGGAAGATCCCGTAGTAATGCGGATTAACGGAAAGGAAATACCTCGTTCGGAGTTTGAATATTCCTATCGCCGTCATGTGGATGGTGAGGGTGAGAAATTGTCTCCTAAAGAATATGCGGAGCTTTTCATTCAGGCTAAGTTGAAAGTGGAAGCGTCCAGAGCGGCAGGGCTCGATACTACTTCGGCTTTTCGTAAGCAACAGGAAGCTTATCGGACAAAGTTGTTGAGGTCTTATCTGCCGGGCAGCCAGGAAATGGATGGCAATGCCCGTATTCTATATCAGAAGATGAAAGGAAATGTACGTAACGGACAAGTACAGGTACAGCAGATTTTCAAATATCTGCCTCAAACCATTACTTCCAGGCATTTGCAAGAGGAGCAAGCACGTATGGATTCTATTTATCAGGTGATACAGAATCAGCCAAGTATTGATTTTACCAGTTTGGTGGACCGGTTTTCAGATGATAAACGTTGTGTGTGGATCGAAAACTTACAGACAACTTCCGAGTTTGAGGATGTCGCTTTTTCTTTGGCGAAGGGTGAAATATCGAAACCTTTCTTTACACCGGAGGGGCTTCATATTCTGCAAGTTGTTGACCGGAAAGAAGTATCTGCGTATGAGATAGTTAGTGATAGCCTTTTGAATCGTTTACGGCGTCAGCCACTGGATAAAGGAACGGAAGCAATAGTGGAGCAATTGAAAAAAGAATACCAATATGTTCCGAATACGGAGGCTTTGGAGGAATTGCTGCAGAAAGGTGAAACAGATAGAACTTTGTTTACTGTCAATGGGCAGACATATACGGGAGAGATGTTTAAGTGGTTTGCTTCATCCCATCCCCAGGCTGTAAAACGTCAGCTGAATGGTTTTATAGCCAAATCTTTGCTGGATTACGAGAATCGGCATGTGGAAAAAAAGCATCCGGAACTTCGTTATACTTTGCAGGAGTATGCTGAAAAATGTCTGGTTGCGGAGATCACGCGTCAGAAAGTAGATTTACCGGCTGTTAACGATCGGGCAGGATTGGCTACTTATTTTAAGTTTCATTCATCGGATTACCGCTGGGAACATCCTCGGTATAAAGGAGTGGTATTGCATTGTGTGGATAAAAAGACTGCCAAACAGGCTAAAAAGCTGCTGAAGAAAGTACCGGAGAAGGAATGGGAAGACATACTTCGCAAAACTTTTAATACATCCGGTGACGAAAAAATTAAAATCGAACAGGGGATTTTTGCCGACGGAGATAATAAATATATAGATAAATTGGTCTTTAAGAAGGGTGGTTTTGAGTCTGTAATGTCGTATCCTTTTACTATTGTTGCTGGCAAAAAACAGAAGGGTCCGGATGATTACAGAGAGGTAATTGAGCAGGTGAGAAAAGATTATAGAAACTATCTTAACGCATATTGGGAGCGGGAATTGGAGGAGTCAGGTAAGGTTGAAATAAACCAAGAGGTTTTAAAAACAGTTAATAATAACTGATGTAACCGATTATTCACTATCTTCGTACCTTAAATAAGTAGATTTGAATTGACGATGCGAATATTAGTCCTCTTACTAATTACCCTTCTTTGTTGTGGAGCGTGCAAAGAGCAGTACGACCACAAAGGCAAGACTGCATTAGTGGAGGTAGATGGTAACTTTTTATATAAAGAAGATTTGATGTCTGTGCTACCGGTCGGATTGTCAAAAGATGATAGTATTCTTTTCGCCGAGCATTACATTCGTAGCTGGGCGGAGGAGATTTTGTTGTATGAAAAAGCAGCGAATAATATCCCGGATAATGTGGATGTAGATAAGCTGGTGGAGAATTACCGGAAAGCTTTGATCATGCATACTTATCAGCAGGAACTGATAAACCAGAAACTGACGAGTGATATTTCGGAGCAGGAGATTGCGGATTATTATGAGAAAAACAAGGATTTGTTTAAACTGGAATCTCCGCTGATTAAGGGACTGTTTATTAAAGTTCCGTTGACAGCACCTCAGCTGAACAATGTTCGCAGATGGTATAAGACTGAGAAACAGGACGCTGTGGAGAGCCTGGAAAAATATAGTTTGCAGAATGCGGTGAAGTATGAATACTTTTACAATAAATGGGTTCCGGTAACGGATGTGCTGGATCTGATTCCATTGAAAGAGGCGGCACCGGAAGAATACATAAACAAGCATCGGCAAGTGGAGCTGAAAGATACGGCATTTTGTTATTTCCTCAATGTGAGCGATTATCGCGGAGCAGGCGAAGAAAAACCGTATGAGTTTGCACGGTCGGAAGTGAAGGATTTACTGGTCAATCAGAAACGGGTGAACTTTATGGAACAAGTGAAGAACGACCTGTATCAGCAGGCTGTGAACAAAAAGAAGATTATATACAATTATTAAATACAAAGAATGAAGAAGTTTGTGAACTTTAGATTTATTGTTACCCTTGTCCTGGCAGTATTTGCCAACGTGGTAACTTATGCACAGGACAATGTAATTGATGAGGTAGTTTGGGTAGTAGGTGACGAAGCTATTTTGAAATCAGATGTGGAAGAGGCACGCATGGATGCCCTGTATAATGGACGCAGATTTGAAGGCGATCCTTATTGTGTAATACCCGAAGAAATCGCTGTGCAGAAATTATTCCTGCATCAGGCAAAGCTGGACAGTATCGAAGTTTCCGAAGCGGAAATCATTCAGCGCGTAGATATGATGACCAATATGTATATTCAGCAGATTGGTTCTAAAGAGAAGATGGAGGAATACTTCAATAAGACTGCCACTCAAATTCGTGAAACGTTGCGCGAAAATGCCCGGGATGGATTGACGGTACAGAAAATGCAGCAGAAACTGGTAGGAGAAATCAAGGTGACTCCGGCAGAAGTACGCCGCTATTTCAAAGATCTTCCTCAGGACAGTATCCCTTATATTCCCACTCAGGTAGAAGTGCAGATTATCACCCTGCAACCTAAAATTCCTATTGCGGAAATAGAAGACGTAAAGAGACGTTTACGTGATTATACGGATCGTGTGACAAAAGGGGAGATTGATTTCTCTACGCTGGCACGTCTGTATTCTGAAGATAAGGCTTCTGCTATCAAGGGTGGTGAACTTGATTTTATGGGACGTGGTATGCTTGACCCGGCTTATGCCAATGTAGCATTCAGTCTTCAAGACCCGAAGAAGGTTTCCAAGATTGTAGAATCGGAATTTGGTTATCATATTATTCAGCTGATCGAGAAGCGCGGTGACCGTGTGAATACCCGTCACATTCTGTTGCGCCCGAAAGTTTCTGAAAAGGAATTGACAGAGGCTTGTGCCCGTCTGGACTCTATCGGTGATGATATTCGTCAGAATAAGTTTACGTTTGATGATGCTGCTTCTGTGATTTCACAAGATAAAGATACTCGTAATAATCACGGTATTATGGTGAATACGAATGAGCGTACTGGCATCACTACTTCTAAATTCCAGATGCAGGATTTGCCGCAGGATGTTGCGAAAGTAGTGGATAAGATGAATGTGGGTGAAATATCCAAAGCCTTTACGATGATCAACGAGAAAGATGGAAAAGAAGTTTGTGCCATTGTAAAACTGAAAGCAAAGATCAACGGTCATAAAGCTACCATTGCGGAAGACTATCAGGATTTGAAGGAAATAGTGATGGATAAGCGTCGGGAAGAGATGTTGCAGAAATGGATTTTGAACAAACAGAAACATACGTATGTACGTATTGATCCGAACTGGCAGAAGTGTGACTTCAAGTATCCGGGTTGGGTAAGGAATGATTGATGTTTAAACAGCTTGACTTTATATGCTGAAACAAAACAAGAAAGATAAACAGCAAGACGGGCATAGATGGCTTCTTATAGGCTTTCTATGCCTGTTTGCCGTATGCCTTGTGGCGCAGGTGAAGCCCACCGGACAGAATAAAAAGACGGAGACCCCGGCTGTAAAACCTGAGGATGGAACAAAGCAAACTGCCAAAGGTACAAAGAAAGAACCGGAAAATAAAAAGACGAAAGTGTATTTGTTGCATGCAAACCAAGGACAGGCTGACAAGCTTGCCCGACCGGATGTTCAAGTGTTGATCGGAAATGTAAAGCTGCGTCATGACAGTATGTATATGTTTTGTGACAGTGCTTTGATTTACGAGAAAACCAATTCGGTAGAAGCATTCAGTAATGTACGTATGGAGCAGGGAGACACTCTGTTCATCTATGGTGATTATCTTTACTATGATGGAATGACGCAGATTGCGCAGATTCGTGAGAACGTAAAAATGATCAACCGGAACACGACACTGCTGACTGACAGTCTGAATTATGACCGTCTTTATGATCTCGGTTATTATTTTGAGGGAGGGACTTTGATGGATGAAGAGAATGTATTAACCTCAGACTGGGGAGAATACAGTCCGGCTACCAAACAATCGGTGTTCAATCATGATGTGAAATTGGTGAATCCTAAGTTTGTATTGACATCGGATACATTGAAATATAATACCTTCTCTAAGATTGCTACCATTCTCGGTCCTTCGAATATTGTGAGTGATAATAATCATATCTATTCAGAACGAGGCTTTTATAATACATTGAGTGAACAGGCAGAATTGTTGGATCGTTCTATTCTGACGAATGACGGAAAGAAGTTGATTGGTGACAGCTTGTTTTATGACCGGAAAGTGGGATATGGTGAAGCGTTCGATAATATACGAATGACAGATACCATCAATAAAAATATGCTGACGGGCAATTATTGTTTCTATAATGAATTGACCGATTCTGCTTTTGCCACCAAACGTGCCGTTGCTATTGACTATTCACAAGGTGACAGCCTCTTTATGCATGGAGATACGTTGCAGCTTGTTTCCTATAATCTGAATACGGACTCAGTATTCCGCCTGATGAAAGCTTATCATAAGGTCCGTATGTATCGTACTGATGTGCAAGGTGTTTGCGACTCACTGGTCTATAATTCAAAAGATTCTTGCCTGACCATGTATACGGACCCGATTCTTTGGAATGAAGGTCAGCAACTGCTCGGTGAGGAGATCAAGATTTATATGAATGACAGTACCATTAACTGGGCGCACATTATCAACCAGGCACTGACGGTAGAGATGAAAGATTCCATTCACTATAACCAGGTGTCCGGTAAAGAAATGAAAGCCTATTTCGAAAACGGTGATATGCGGCATATTGAAGTGATAGGTAATGTGATGACTGCTTTCTATCCGGAAGAAAAAGACAGTACAATGACCGGTTTTAATAACATGGAAGGAAGTGTACTTCATCTTTATCTGAAAGAAAAGAAGATGGAAAAGGGTATGTTTGTTGGTAAGTCCAACGGAACATTATATCCAATGGATCAGATACCTCCCGATAAGCTGAGGCTGTCTACATTTGCCTGGTTTGACTATGTCCGTCCTTTAAATAAAGAGGATATTTTCAATTGGAGAGGCAAGAAGGAAGGGGAGACACTGAAACCTACCACCGACCGGCGGCCAAAGACTGATAGGCGAAAGTTAATTAATATGGATTTTCCTGATTTGAAATAGCGTATGGGAATGTTTTTTAATTCGATGAGGAAACCTCGGGGCTTTAATCATCAATACATTTATGTGAACGAGCGGAAAGAGAAGCTCGATAAGATGGAGGAGAAAGCGAAGCGTGAATTGGGAATGCTTCCTGAGAAAGAGTTCAGTCCCGAAGATATTCGCGGTAAGTTTGTCGAAGGAACTACGCATCTGAAGCGCAGAAAGGCAAGCGGACGTAAACCTGTATCCTTTGGAATCATATTGATAATCATAGCTTTCCTTTTATATTTGTGGCATTATTTGGCGACGGGAAGCTGGTCATTTTAACTACTTAAGTAAACTATGAGCGATATTATTCATTTGTTGCCTGATTCGGTAGCTAATCAGATTGCTGCCGGTGAAGTGATACAACGTCCGGCATCTGTTATTAAAGAGCTAGTGGAAAATGCAATCGATGCAGATGCTCAAAATATACATGTACTCGTCACGGATGCTGGTAAGACCTGCATCCAGATTATAGACGATGGAAAAGGAATGTCCGAAACGGATGCACGACTTGCTTTCGAACGTCATGCGACTTCTAAAATTCGCGAGGCATCGGATTTGTTTGCTCTGCGTACGATGGGATTTCGTGGGGAAGCACTGGCTTCCATCGCAGCTGTGGCGCAGGTTGAATTGAAAACACGGCTGGAATCCGAAGAATTGGGAACCAGATTGGTGATTGCAGGTTCTAAAGTAGAAAGCCAGGAAGCTGTTTCCTGCTCAAAGGGAAGTAACTTTTCTGTGAAGAATTTATTCTTTAATGTGCCTGCCCGTCGTAAGTTCCTAAAAGCTAATTCAACAGAACTAAGTAATATTCTGGCTGAATTTGAACGCATTGCTCTGGTTCATCCTGAGGTATCCTTTTCACTTTACAGCAATGATTCCGAATTGTTCAATCTGCCTGTATCTCCTTTGCGGCAACGTATTCTTGCTATCTTTGGCAAGAAACTGAATCAACAGTTGTTGAATATCGAGGTGAATACTACGATGGTGAAAATCTCGGGCTACATAGCAAAGCCGGAAACGGCCCGTAAGAAAGGTGCACATCAATACTTCTTTGTCAACGGACGCTATATGCGCCATCCTTATTTTCATAGGGCAGTGATGGAAGCTTATGAACAGTTGATCCCTGTTGGCGAGCAAGTTTCCTATTTTATTTACTTTGAAGTAGACCCGGCTAATATTGATGTGAATATCCATCCTACAAAGACGGAAATCAAGTTTGAGAATGAACAGGCCATTTGGCAAATACTTTCGGCATCAGTAAAAGAGTCATTGGGTAAGTTCAGTGCCATTCCTTCCATTGATTTCGACACGGAAGACATGCCGGAGATTCCTGCATTTGAGCAGAATCTTCCTCCTGCACCTCCGAAAGTTAACTATAACTCAGATTTTAATCCGTTCAAAGTATCCTCCGGAGGAAGTGGCGGTGGGTCATATACTCGTCCGAAAGTGGAATGGGAAGGATTGTATGGTGGATTGACTAAGGCAAGTAAGATAAATGAACCTCAGCAAGAGCCGGAAATGGACTGGGAGAATTCTCCTTTCGAAGAAGAATCGGTGGTTGCTGAAGAGAAAACTATTTCGGCTGTATCTGCCGCTTCATCCACTTTTTCATCCGCTTCATCTACATTATATGCTAATGAGCCTGTGATTGAAAAGGGAAATCTGCATCTGCAGTTTAAAGGCCGCTTTATTCTGACTTCAGTGAAATCCGGATTGATGCTGATTGACCAGCATCGTGCGCATATCCGCGTACTTTTTGATCGCTATATGGTGCAGATAAAACAAAAGCAAGGCGTTTCACAGGGAGTGCTTTTTCCCGAAATATTGCAGTTGCCTGCTTCAGAAGCTGCTGTCTTGCAAGGAATCATGGATGATTTATCGGCAGTTGGTTTTGATTTGAGTGATTTGGGTGGCGGTAGCTATGCTATCAACGGTATTCCTTCGGGGATAGAAGGACTGAATCCGGTTGAGTTGGTACGGAATATGCTACATACAGCTATGGAAAAAGGAAATGATGTAAAGGAGGAGATCCAGCATATCTTAGCTTTAACATTGGCGCGTGCTGCAGCGATTGTATATGGTCAGGTGTTGAGTAATGAGGAAATGGTAAGTCTTGTAGACAGTCTTTTTGCCTGTCCTTCACCTAATTACACTCCGGATGGCAAAACAGTCTTGACTACAATAAAGGAAGAGGACATCGAAAAATTATTCAAATAAAACAAATAAAATCATCATTTTATAAAACCTTTTAGTTCAGTTCGTGTTATTTAAATAGTTCAACAAAGAAAAGATTATAATAACCACTTAACTATTAGGTATATGAAAAAGATTCTAATGTTGCTGGCTTTTGCCGGCGTTGCGTCTGCCGCTTCTGCGCAGCAAACCGTGACTGTAACTGAATACGAGGTTGTTCAGGTACAAGATAAATATCAGGTAATAACTAACCCATTCTGGAGTAACTGGTTCTTCTCAGTAGGAGGTGGTGCACAGGTATTATTTGGTAATAATGACCATATCGGAAAATTCAGAGACCGTATTGCCCCCACATTGAATGTATCAGTTGGTAAATGGGTAACACCCGGTTTTGGAGTGCGTATGCAATACAGTGGACTACAATCTAAAGGATTCACTACTAACGAATCTGCAAATTATGTAGTCGGTGGTCCGAGAGAAGATGGCTCTTACAAGCAGAGATGGGACTATATGAACTTGCATGGTGATTTGATGATCAACCTGAATGCGCTTTTCGGTGGATACAACCCGGATCGCGTATATGAAATTATCCCGTATATCGGTGCCGGCTGGGCTCATTCATATTCCAAACCTCATACCAATGCTGCTACTTTCAATGCAGGTATTATCAATCGTTTCCGTTTGTCAAATGCTGTTGATTTGAATCTTGAATTGAGTGCAACTGGTCTGGAAGGTAAGTTTGACGGTGAACATGGTGGTAAACCCGATTATGACGGTATTTTAGGTGCTACTCTCGGTGTAACTTATTACTTCCCGACCCGTGGATTCCAACGCCCTGTTCCACAGATTATCTCTGAACTGGAATTGAGACAGATGCGTGATCAGATGAATGCTATGGCAGCCGCTAATATGCAGTTGCAGCAACAGTTGGCTAATGCACAGCAACCTGTAGTGGAAGAAGCTGAAGAAGTTGTTGTAACAGATGCTAACATCGCACCGCGTACAGTATTCTTCAAGATTGGTTCAGACAAGTTGTCTCCACAAGAAGAAATGAACTTATCTTATCTTGCCAGCAAGATGAAAGAATTCCCGAACATGACATATACAATCAACGGATATGCAGACTCTGCAACCGGTACTCCGTCTATCAACCAGAAGTTGAGTATGGAACGTGCACAGGCTGTTAAAGACTTGTTGGTTAAGAAGTACGGCATCTCTGCAGACAGATTAACCGTTGCAGCAGGTGGTGGTGTCGATAAGTTCGGTCAACCGATTTTGAACCGTGTTGTATTGGTAGAATCAGCTCAGTAATACGCTCATCTAGCTCGGTATATATTTTGTATAGGCTGGATTAGTTTAATAAAACATAGTCTCCTTATTTTCTTGCTTCCTTATTTTATGGATAAGGCGGGAAAATAAGGAGACTTTTTTGAATACATAAAACTTCTTCTTTATCGTTCTAATATATTATATGAATCAGCCGATTTTATAAATTAACTCTTTTACAGCATCATTCTCAGACAAACATCCATTCTATGTAATAAAGTTTTGTATATTTGTAATACATAACTCAAATCTAAGACATTATGGGTGATTTTTATGGCGTATGTGCATTACTTGCTGCACTGATGTTCTTCGTCTTGATACAAAAGTTTGATAAGAAGTTTGGGAAGGTAGAGAAAGAACTGGACGAAATAAAGAAACGAATGGATGCTTTTCTCAAAGCTCAGGAGAGAATAGCTTCCGATCATGTACAATCGAAGGAAAATGTATCGGCTGAAGCCGTGGAAGACACATGCATCCCGCCTCATGCGGCAAATGAAATCCCTGTTCCGAAAAAAGAACTGTTGCGGAAAGAAGAACAGCTTGAAGCTCCTCAGGGTATGATGGCAGAGAATAATGTAACTTCTGAAATACCTGTCGTCACACCGTCTGTACGGAAACAGAAGAAAGTTAACTATGAGAAGTTTATCGGTGAAAATCTGTTTGGCAAGATTGGTATTCTTGTATTCGTAATTGGTGTTGGCTTCTTTGTGAAATATGCCATTGATAAAGACTGGATTAACGAGACATTACGTACTGTACTCGGTTTCCTGACCGGCTCTGCATTGCTGGTTGTTGCCGAACGTCTGCAAAAGAAGTACCGTACATTCAGTTCCTTGCTTGCGGGTGGAGCTTTCGCTGTCTTTTATCTTACGGTAGCTATTGCCTTTCATTTTTATCATCTCTTCCCTCAGACTGTCGCCTTTATTATTCTGATAGTTATAACGCTGTTCATGTCGATTCTGTCTGTCCTGTACGACAGGCGCGAACTGGCCATCATTTCATTGGTCGGAGGATTCCTGGCACCTTTTATCGTCAGCAGTGGCGATGGTAACTATATGGTACTGTTCACTTATATAAGTATATTGAATCTTGGGATGTTCGGACTTTCTATCTATAAGAAATGGGGAGAACTTCCGGTGATAGCCTTTGTCTTTACCTACCTAGTGATGGGACTATTCCTGCTGACCGGCTATTCTACCGGAACGGCAATCATTTCCGTACATCTGTTCGCATTTGCCACCTTGTTCTATTTTATATTCCTATTGCCGATCTTATCGATACTCCGGATAGAAGCCATAAAGAAGAACAGGGGATTATTACTGGTTATCATAACCAATAACTTCATTTATCTGTTATTGGGAATCCTGTTCCTGCGAAATATGGAACTGGCATTTAAGTCCGAAGGTTTGCTGAGCTTGTTCATTGCAATCATCAATTTAGTTTTGGTTATCTGGCTGCGAATGAGTAAGAAAGATTATAAGTTCCTTATTTATGCCATGTTGGGACTTGTACTGACATTTGTTTCCATCACCATACCTATTCAACTGGACGGAAACTATATAACCTTATTCTGGGCAGCGGAAATGGTACTGCTGTTATGGCTTTATGTCAAATCGAAGATCTGGATATATGAACGTGCTACCTTGGTATTGATGGGGCTGACACTTATTTCATATCTGATGGATGTATCTGCCGTGATATTATCCTCTCCTTCCTCCGATACAATTTTCCTGAACAGTTCTTTTGCGACTTCCCTGTTTGTCGGTTTGGCTGCGGGCGCATTTGCTTTGATGATGGGACATTACCGCTCTCTTTTCTCTGAAGCCCGCTGCCTGAGATATGTTCCTTGGAATCCGGTCATGCTTCTTACATCTGCTGCTATACTCTATTATACATTCATGGCAGAGTTTTCCTTGCATCTGGCAGGAGCTACAAGGAGCGGGATGATGCTGGTATTTACTTCCGCTGCCATCCTTATCCTCAGCTATGCTTTCAAGAAGCGTTTCCCGATAGAGCAATGTACGATTCCTTATCTGGCAGGTCTTGGAGTTAATGTCTTGATATATGCGATCAATATATGGGGAGACCAATGGGCGCACATGAGTCTGCCTCCTGTTTTACTCCGATGGCTGGCGGCAGCATTTATTATAGTTAACCTATACTACGTTGCCCGTCAATACTATACTATTATAGGACTGAAAATTCACTTCACTGTCTATTTGAATGTGCTGGCACTTCTCCTTTGGCTGACGATGGCGCGTTCTTTCCTCTGGCAGGCGGGAGTCGAAGATTTCGATGCCGGTTTCTCCGTTTCATTGAGCATTGCGGGATTTGTCCAGATGGCATTGGGGATGCGTCTGCACCAGAAAGTGTTACGTATCATTAGTCTTTCAACTTTTGGAATCGTTCTGCTGAAACTGATTCTGAAGGACTTATGGGCAATGCCTACTATCGGTAAGATCATTGTGTTTATCATTTTGGGCTTGATATTGCTGGTACTTTCTTTCCTTTACCAGAAGCTGAAAGGAGTGCTCTTCAAAAATGATGAAGATGAAACGGATTGAGCCGGTCATGCAATAAAACTCTCTTTATATAAATACAAATAAGAAAGCACCCGCGTTACAGTTGTCTGTGGCGCAGGTGCTTTCTTATTTATAAAGGATGTGTCGTACACCCTATTTTTTATTCTGTTTATTCCTGCGAAGAGGCAAAGCGTTTCACTTGTTCTTCAATCAGTTCTTTATCATCGAAGTAGTTGATCTTCATCGCTTTCTTTACATCTGCCAATGTTTCGGCAGCGGCAGCTCTGGCTACTTCGCATCCTTCCTGCAACATTTTGTAAATAGCAGGAATATCTTTACTGAATTCTTTGCGACGGTTGCGGATCGGTTCCAATGTTTCCTGCATAATAGCGTTCAGGAAGCGTTTTACTTTTACGTCGCCCAGTCCGCCACGCTGATAGTGAGCTTTCAGTTCTTCCAGATTCGGATAATCCGGCAAGTAACGTTCGAAATGTTCCGGACGGCAGAAAGCGTCCAGATAAGTAAATACGGTATTACCCTCTATCTTACCCGGATCTTGTACGCGGAGGTGTCCCGGATCGGTGTACATACTCATGATCTTCTTCTGGATTTCTTCCGGTTCTTCGGACAGATAGATGCAGTTTCCGAGTGATTTACTCATTTTAGCCTTTCCGTCAGTTCCCGGCAGACGAAGGCAGGCAGCATTGTCCGGCAACAGGATTTCCGGTTCTACCAGCGTTTCACCATAAATATAGTTGAAGCGACGAACGATTTCGCGCGCCTGTTCCAGCATCGGTTCCTGGTCTTCACCTACCGGAACAGTAGTGGCACGGAAAGCAGTAATGTCCGCAGCCTGGCTGATAGGATAAGTGAAAAAGCCTACAGGGATGCTTGCTTCGAAGTTACGCATCTGAATTTCAGACTTCACAGTCGGATTGCGTTGCAAACGGGATACGCTTACAAGGTCCATATAATAGAAGCTAAGTTCGCACAATTCCGGTATTTGCGATTGGATGAAGATAGTGGCTTTGGTCGGATCAATGCCGCATGCCAGATAGTCGAGGGCAACTTCAATCACATTCTGACGTACCTTTTCAGGATTGTCTATATTGTCCGTCAACGCCTGTGAATCGGCAATGAAGATAAACATTTTACTATAGTCACCTGCATCTTGCAAGTCCACTCTGCGTTTCAACGAACCTACATAATGTCCGATATGGAGTCTTCCGGTAGGACGGTCACCCGTCAATATGATTTTCTCTTTTTTCATTGTTATAGCCTTATTATAATAGATTTAGCGACAAAGATAAGGATAAAAAATGAAAGATGCGTCAAAATGAAGCCTCTTCGTTATTTATGCTTACTTTTCTCGACTTTTAGTATAAAAAGAGAATATTCTTCTTCAAATTCTTTGTAATTTTAGAAATATGTCGTTACTTTGCACAAATTTTGAAATCGACAATGAATCAACAAGAAATTAGAAGTAAGTATTATCTACATTCGGATGTTTTTCACCCGGAATCAACAGGCTTCTTCTTTTTTCTCCAAAAACGATATTTTAGTTCTTTGGTAATGCGTTAATCCTTTTACGAGGGTAACGCATTTTTTTTATAGACGAAACTTAGAAAACTTATTATAACAACAAAAGAAATGGAAAAGGAAATCAAGAAAGTTCTCGTTTTGGGTTCTGGAGCACTCAAAATCGGACAAGCCGGAGAATTTGACTACTCAGGCTCACAAGCACTGAAAGCTTTGAAAGAAGAAGGTATCAGCTCAGTATTGGTAAACCCGAACATCGCAACCATTCAGACTTCTGAAGGAATTGCCGATAAAGTGTATTTCCTTCCCGTAACTACTTATTTCGTAGAAGAGATTATCAAGAAAGAACGTCCGGACGGTATCCTGCTGGCTTTCGGCGGACAGACTGCATTGAACTGCGGTGCCGAACTGTACACACAAGGTGTTCTTGATAAGTATGGAGTGAAAGTACTGGGTACATCGGTAGAAGCTATCATGTACACAGAAGACCGTGACCTGTTCGTGAAGAAACTGGATGAGATTCAGATGAAGACTCCGGTGAGCCAGGCTGTAGAAAGCATGGAAGATGCTATCGCTGCTGCCCGTAAGATCGGTTATCCGGTGATGGTGCGTTCGGCTTATGCCTTGGGAGGTCTTGGTAGCGGTATCTGTGCTAACGAAGAAGAATTCCTGAAACTGGCTGAAAGTTCTTTCGCTTTCTCTAAGCAGATTCTGGTAGAAGAATCTCTGAAAGGTTGGAAAGAAATCGAGTTTGAGGTGATTCGTGATGCCAACGACCACTGCTTTACAGTGGCCAGCATGGAAAACTTCGACCCGCTGGGCATCCATACCGGTGAATCCATCGTTGTAGCTCCTACTTGCTCATTGGATGACAAAGAACTGAAGTTGTTGCAGGAACTGTCTACGAAGTGCATCCGTCACCTCGGCATCGTAGGTGAATGTAACATCCAGTATGCGTTCAACTCTGATACGGACGACTATCGTGTGATTGAAGTAAATGCCCGTCTGAGCCGTTCTTCCGCACTGGCATCCAAAGCTACCGGTTATCCGCTGGCATTCGTGGCCGCTAAGATTGCATTGGGGTACTCACTCGACCAGATCGGTGAGATGGGAACTCCGAACTCTGCTTATCTTGCTCCGCAACTTGATTACTATATCTGTAAAATCCCTCGCTGGGACTTGACGAAGTTTGCCGGTGTATCCCGTGAAATCGGTTCAAGCATGAAGTCGGTAGGTGAAATCATGTCTATCGGTCGCTCTTTCGAAGAAATCATTCAGAAAGGTCTTCGCATGATCGGTCAGGGTATGCACGGTTTTGTAGGTAACGACGATGTACACTTCGACGACCTCGATAAAGAACTTTCACGTCCGACTGACTTGCGTATCTTCTCCATCGCACAAGCTATGGAAGAAGGATACAGCATCGACCGTATCCACGAACTGACTAAGATCGATCCCTGGTTCCTCGGCAAGCTGAAGAACATTGTAGACTATAAAGCCAAATTGTCTACCTATAACAAGGTGGAAGATATCCCGGCTGACGTAATGCGTGAAGCTAAGGTTCTTGGTTTCTCTGACTTCCAGATTGCCCGCTTCGTTCTGAATCCGACCGGAAACATGGAAAAAGAAAACCTTGCAGTACGTGCTCACCGTAAAGCCTTAGGTATTCTTCCGGCTGTAAAACGCATCAATACTATCGCTTCCGAACATCCGGAACTGACTAACTACCTGTATATGACTTATGCAGTGGAAGGTTACGACGTAAACTATTATAAGAATGAGAAATCAGTAGTAGTACTGGGGTCGGGCGCTTACCGCATCGGTAGCTCGGTTGAATTTGACTGGTGCTCGGTGAATGCGGTTCAGACTGCCCGCAAGCTGGGTTACAAGTCTATCATGATCAACTACAATCCTGAAACAGTTTCTACTGACTACGATATGTGCGACCGTCTGTACTTCGACGAACTTTCTTTCGAACGTGTGCTTGACGTGATCGACCTTGAACAACCGCGTGGTGTGATCGTATCCGTAGGCGGACAGATTCCGAACAACCTGGCTATGAAGCTGTATCGCCAGTCGGTACCTGTACTGGGTACTTCGCCGGTTTCTATCGACCGTGCCGAAAACCGTAACAAGTTCTCTGCAATGCTCGATCAGCTCGGTATCGACCAACCGGCATGGATGGAACTTACCAGCCTCGAAGAAGTGAAAGGATTCGTAGAAAAAGTAGGTTATCCGGTATTGGTTCGTCCTTCATACGTACTCTCGGGTGCTGCAATGAACGTTTGCTACGATGACGAAGAACTGGAAAACTTTTTGAAGATGGCTGCTGAAGTATCTAAGGAGTATCCGGTAGTTGTTTCTCAGTTCCTTGAAAATACAAAGGAGATAGAGTTTGACGCTGTAGCTCAGAACGGTGAAGTGGTTGAATACGCTATTTCCGAACACGTAGAGTTTGCCGGTGTACACTCCGGTGACGCTACTCTGGTATTCCCGGCACAGAAGATTTATTTTGCAACTGCCCGCCGCATCAAGAAGATCAGCCGTCAGATTGCTAAAGAACTGAATATCTCCGGTCCGTTCAACATCCAGTTCCTTGCCCGCAACAACGAAGTGAAGGTAATTGAATGTAACCTGCGTGCTTCTCGTAGCTTCCCGTTTGTATCTAAGGTGCTGAAACGCAACTTCATCGAAACGGCTACCCGCATCATGCTGGATGCTCCGTATAGCCAACCGGACAAAACTGCGTTCGACATCGACTGGATTGGCGTAAAAGCCTCTCAGTTCTCTTTCTCCCGTCTTCACAAGGCTGACCCTGTTTTGGGTGTGGACATGTCTTCTACCGGTGAAGTAGGTTGTATCGGTGATGATTTCTCTGAAGCATTGCTGAATGCGATGATCGCTACAGGCTTCAAGATTCCGGAAAAGGCAGTGATGTTCTCTTCGGGTGCAATGAAGTCTAAGGTTGACTTGCTGGATGCAAGCCGCATGTTGTTTGCCAAAGGATATCAGATTTACGCTACTGCCGGAACCGCTGCATTCCTGAATGCTCATGGTGTAGAAACGACTCCGGTTTACTGGCCGGATGAAAAACCGGGAGCAGAAAACAATGTGATGAAGATGATCGCTGATCATAAGTTCGATTTGATCGTTAACATTCCGAAGAACCACAGCAAGCGTGAGTTGACGAATGGTTACCGTATCCGTCGTGGCGCTATCGATCATAATATTCCGTTGATTACGAATGCTCGTCTGGCAAGTGCTTTCATTGAAGCATTCTGTGAACTGAAACTGAGCGATATTCAGATTAAGAGCTGGCAGGAATATAAATAAACTGCTTTATATATAATAAGGAGACTCTCTCTTTGGCATACCAAGGAGAGAGTCTCTTTTTTTATGTATGGCTTGGTTTATTTTCTCTCTTTATTTCTCTCTCTGTGAATCAACATACGTTTTGCTCTCATGCTCTCACTTTTTGCCTGTATCGCTTTATCCATCGTAGTTACAGCTATGGTAGCAAGTGTGGTAGCAGTGTGGTAGCAAGCGTTTGCTCTCACTTTTTATCCATTCGCAATCCGTTTTTTCTTTCTGTTATGGTCTTATATTCAGTACGTTAACATCTGAGCTGTCAACTGTTAATGATTGTCGTTTCATCTATTAATAATTGAGAATTCAGGTATTAATGGCTGATACCTCCTCTGTTATTGCCTGATCAATGCTTTGTTCTGACTTATCGCCAGGTGTTTCAAACGGGTTTCCATCGCTTGAAACCACAGTTTCCATTACTTGAAACTAGAGTTCCCATTACTTGAAACTTTAGTTTCATACGCTCGAAACTTTTGGTTTCAAGCCTTTGGAACTACAGTTTCACACCGATGAAACTAGAGTTCCAAGCTGTGGAAACTGCGGTTCCAAATGGAGAGAATGTTAAACTCTCAGGTAGAGGGTTCTAAGACTATTAATTGCTCTCTTACATCCTAAGTGAAATAACTGATAGTGAATGGTACCTGTATTTTATGGCTTACTCACGCAATAATTGTAGACTTTCAGATTCTGTACCTTACTGTTGAAGTTTCCAGCCTTTTCCAGCGGGAAGACTAGTGTACGTACATAACTCATCGAATCTTTCCCTGCGTTAAAGTAGAGTTTCTGCGTATTCATTTCTTCAACCACCTTTCCGTTGACCCTCAGCGTAGTGCTTCGGTTGTTTCCTTCTATCTGAATAGTTGCTTTTTCTCCCGGATTCACTTTGTAGGGGAAGGTATTCAGGTAACCGTCGCGGGCAAATCCCATCATTCCCCGGATGGGGTCGGACAGGTAGAATACAGCATTAGGAGAACGGAATAATTCGGTTCCTTCGTTCTCTTCTGCTCCGGTGATGTCGAAGCTCACAGTGTAGTTATAACCGATTTCCGGATAATCGGAAGTGCTGCCGGGGGCAACCGTGGAACGTTCGTATACTAATCCCGGCTTTGTGCCGATTCTCGCCAGCTGATTGACTCCGGGTGCTTCGCTGAGGAGCGCTCGTTTCTCATTAAATGTTTCATAAGGAATACCCGTTTGGGCACCTGTCCACATTTTTACGGACAGAGTCTGCAAAGGTGAGAATATACGGTGATGGATGTCTTTTACTGAAATTCCGTTGCCGGCATGGTCGTTCCAGATAGCAAACATACCGCCGAGAATGGAAGGGTGCTTTTCTTCAAATACCGATTTTCCGATATGGGCTGGAGTCCATTCCTTATATAAGTATGGCTCGTTGAGGTAGTCCTGATAATACTCGGCTACCGGAACGATATAGACCATTCCGTCCGGAATACAGATTAACTTGTATCCGTCTTTTATCATGGTTGCCGGGTCGGCATACCCGTTGTACCAGGCATTCATGATGACGTTTTCTGATTTGACAGGGGTATCACCTTTGGCATGGCTGAGAGCGCCCCATACCACTGCTTGCTTGCCAAAACCTTCGACAAAACGAATGTAATGATCGGTGAAAGCCCGGAATTTTTCTATCACGTCTTTCTTTGCATTCGAGTATTCGTCTGTACCGATATGTACCCGTTTGCCAACAAACACCGGATTGTCGCCTTCCAGATATTCTTTGAACAGAGCATCTACAAATTCATACGTTTCCGGCTTGAATAAGTCGAGATGATCCATTCCATACTCTTTGCTGCCGATTTCCGGTTTGTAATGAGTAAGTGCCAGTGAATGGGCAGGAACATCAATCTCCGGAATGATTTCCACGAAGTTGGATGCTGCCTGTTTCTGGAAGTCGATGAACTCTTTCTTGGAATAAGAGCCGTCACGGGCAGCCAATCCCGGATAAGTATCCGACTCCAGACGGAAAGCAGCATACGTCTTATCCCAGTTGTGCTCGAAATATTGCTTGAATCCGTTATCGTTCAGATGAACTTGCAGCGTATTCATTTTGTAGTAAGCCATGATTTTTACCAGGTCTTGCAGATAAGACATCGGTATGAACTTACGACCGCAGTCTATCATGAAGCCGCGAAGCGGATAGTCGGGATAATCTCGGATTACTCCTTGCGGGAGTGAACGTTCCTGATTCTGCTCCGCCAGTTGCAGGAGGGTGCGTGTGCTCCAGTAAAGGCCGGTTGTGGTAGGGGCGGAGGCAGCTACGCGGTCGGTTATCTTAATGGCATAACCTTCTTCGCCTAATTTCTTGTCTGTCGATAATGCTAAGACAAAATCGCCGGAGGCAGCCTTGCCTTGTACTACGCTTAATGTCTGCCCGAACATCTGCCGATAATCGTCGGCAAACATCTTGGCTATTCGCAGTAATTCGGGATTTTGGGAGGTACAGACAATCCGGGCATCTTTTCCCGGAATAAAGTTGCCGTCTTTTCCCGTCCATTGTTTGAGTTCGGGAATAACGAACGGTTTCGGGTTGACAGCGGCACGGGATAAACTACCCGTCAGACAAAAGATGACCAATAAGGCCAAAGCTTTCAGCGATACAAACTTGTTTCTCATAAGGGGGATTTTTGTGTTTTTGTTAATTAATAAATGATTATAGTTAATTATTGGGTGAAAGTAGGCATAATTTGGATATCTGTCAACAAGTAAAGCTATTTATTTTTTATTTTTGTGATTTCCAAAATGATAAAAACCGATTAAGAATGTTAGTACTTCTATCTTGCGCCAAGACGATGAGTGCGGTGTCGAAGGTGAAAGTTCCTTTGACTACGAGCCCCCGCTTTCAGAAGGAAGCGGCGGAAATAGCGTTGCAGATGTCTCAGTTTTCTGTTGACGAATTGGAACGTTTACTGCGTGTCAACGCTAAGATTGCTGTGGAGAATTATAAGCGTTACCAAGCTTTTCATGCGGAGGCTACTCCGGAATTACCGGCTTTGCTGGCTTATACCGGAATCGTATTCAAGCGCCTCAATCCGAAAGATTTCTCTGTGGAGGACTTTGAATATGCGCAGGAACACTTGCGGCTGACTTCGTTCTGTTATGGGCTGTTGCGCCCTTTGGATGTAATTCGTCCTTATCGTCTGGAGGGAGATGTCGTGTTGCCGGAATTAGGGAATCAGACAATGTTTTCCTACTGGCAGTCGCGTTTGACGGATGTGTTTATACAGAATATCCGGCAGGCAGGAGGAATCTTGTGTAACCTTGCCAGCGATGAGATGAAAAGTCTGTTTGACTGGAAACGGGTGGAGAAGGAGGTGCGTGTGGTAACTCCCGAATTTCATGTCTGGAAGAATGGAAAACTGGCTACGATTGTGGTCTATACCAAAATGTCTCGTGGCGAAATGACACGTTTTATCTTGAAGAATAAGGTCGGGAATCCGGATGACCTGAAGGGATTCTCGTGGGAAGGGTTCGAATTTGACGAATCCCTTTCGGATGAAAGAAAATTTGTATTTACGAATGGTAAGGGGGAATAAGGAATATGACAGAAGTCGAGAAGATGCGTAGCAGCCAGTTGGCTGATATGTCTGCACCGGAGTTGCAGGAACGTTTTGAACATGCAAAGAAGTTGCTGGCTGTCATGCGTGGATTGAGCACGTATGATGACGGTTACAGGGAATTGTTGGAAGAGTTGGTGCCGGGTATTCCTGAAACTTCGGTGATCTGCCCTCCTTTCCATTGCGACCACGGAGACGGGATCAGGTTGGGCGAACATGTATTTGTCAATGCCAATTGTACTTTTTTGGATGGAGGATACATTACAATCGGTGCTCATACGCTGGTAGGGCCTTGCGTGCAGATTTATACGTCGCATCATCCGATGAATTATCTGGAACGTCGCGGTTCGAAAGAATATGCCTATCCGGTTACGGTCGGTGAAGATTGCTGGATTGGTGGCGGAGCAATCATCTGTCCCGGTGTGACGATTGGCAACCGATGTGTGATAGGAGCGGGAAGTGTCGTAACGAAAGATATTCCCGACGACAGTGTCGTAGTCGGGAATCCGGCCCGTGTGGTCCGCAAACAGGTTTAACCGGGAAATTTATTTCCCGGATTTGAGTGTTCCCGCATTGTTGTCTTCGTTATGAAGGCGTCTTTCGGCGGACTCGTATTTGCGTCCGAAACTGAAATTCCACGAAAGTGTGAGAGCGAATACTCTGGAACTTTCTTTGATGTACATCCAGTTTTTGGAAGGAGCTAACGGACTGAAGTTCTCACTCCCTATTCTGTAGTTACTGCCGAAAGGGTTGAGAGACATGACTCCTACATTCAGCTGCTTGTAGCGGTAGCTGACGCTTAAAAGATGGTAGTTCTCTCCGTAACTCAGAGTCTCTCCGTAAAAATCATTTCGGTGGTTCCGTATCTCGAAATACGCGCTCCATTTTTTATAGGCTGCCGTTGCGCTGGCACAATAGTACCAGTTGGTATAAGTGTGATGATAGTTGTGTCCGCGGCTGTCGAAATAGTTGATACCTGTCGATATGGACAAACTTAAGATATCTTTTATAGGGCCTACCTTGATTTCTACTTCCGGATTGAGCTTTTGCCAGCTCCGCTGGTTGGCGGTGGTGCGCACAAAAAGTTCGCCTTCTCTGAATGTTTCTTCCATATTGGGCTTGTGCTGATACTGATACAGGAGATAAAGGCTGCTGCTGAATAGTCCTTTACGGAAGTCTACGTTCAGCGTATTGTTGTAGACCGTTGACATTTTCAGGGTCGGATTTCCCCGGCGTATTTGTAAGGAGTCAATCAGTTGCTCTACGTTGCTCAGATCGGAGAGGGCGGGGGTGCTTCTGGAAATCTGTCCCTGGTAGCGGATAAAAGCTTGGTCCGAGAAATTGTAGGTAAGCCGTATACGGGGTAAGACTGAATATTTCTGATATCCTTCACCTTCTTGGTTGAACCATGAGCGGCTGCCCTGTACCCCGACGGAATAATTAAACCTTTTTATTTTGCTGCTGTATTCTATATAAGTGGAAGTGTGTGCTTCCTGCATCCGCGTTTCCGCCGAAGAAGTGCCGGCGTACTTGTTCTCCGTCAGTGATTGCTGGTGGCGGATACCTGCACTGAGCTTGCTGTTGGTGAATTTCTTTTCGTAGATGCCTTCGCCGATAAATGAGTATTTCTTTCCGCGGATAGCCGAATAAATATCGGTAGCAAGGATGGAATGCTTCTTTTCTTCGTAGGTGCGGTCGTCATAAGTATGTATATAAGTGCCTACCGTGTTCAGGATGATGGCCTGGTTGTTTTTGAGGTTACGTTGCAGATAGATATCGATGGAGGGAGATTTGCTGTCTGAGGCCGTGTGGTCTTTCATGGCTACACTATTATCCGGATTGTCGATGGGGTATAATGTGCTTTGGGTGTTCAGTTTGTTATAACGGAAACTTCCCCGAAGGGCTACACTGACGAACCACTTTTCGGCTTCCTGGTAGCTGTAATTCATTGTCAGATAATCCCAGCGCATTTTCATTTTGTCAGGGACACCGTCTTCCAGTCTTGTAAAAGAAGGCTTGTCCGAGAAATGAAACGTTTCGGAATTCTCCCGCCAGTAGTTCTTGAATGAGCGATAACCTTCATGGTAATTGATTCCCCATTCGGAATTTTTATGGTTGATTTTGGCTGTTGCATTGTTGTTTCCCAAAAGTGTGTTGACTGATGTACTTGTGTCAAATCCTACGTAGCCACCTGTCTGATGACGGCGGACGATATAGTCTATGACAGCCGCTGCGTTATCTCCATACCGTAAACCCGGTTCGTCATGGTATTCGATGCGGATCACGTCTTCCGGCTGCAAAGCCAGTATCTCCTGTATCTCCACTTTCGCTCCGTTGATACGTAGCTGTACGTCTCCCTGATTGGAAGAAGTAATCGTTTGCCGGATGGGGTCGACTTGTATGCGGCTGAGTTGTAAACGTTGTAACAGGCTAAGCCCGTTCGTTGAAGTTTTTAGCTGACGGGCACTGGGAAGAATGATCTTCCGGTCGGGCTGGTTGATAACAGGATTGGCGGTAATGGTCACTTCTTCCAGTGCGATGGCTGCCGAATCAATGGAGATCGACCCCAAGTCGAGTGTGGTTGTAAAATCATTCAGGTTGATTTGTTGTGTTTGATAGCCTAGCCCGGATATCCGTAATTGATAATTTCCTTTTTGTAAGTTGTTCATGTTGAATCGTCCCCGTTGGTCGGTAATGCCTCCGGAGATGAAAATAGAATCTTTTGTCTGTAAAATGACATTGGCAAATTCTACCGGCTCTTTGCCGGATACGATTCTTCCTCTTAACTGTAAGTCTTGTGCAATAAGCAACATACACAGACATAGAAATGCTGTGGTTGTAGTGATTCGTTTCATATCTTATTATTAATGGCAGAGAAAGAGTCGCGACTGTCTTTATCTTGTTGTGTTTATTAGACGGACCTAGAGAAGTGAAAGTTGCATGAAAAAAAACTTTTTTCATTATTTGCTGATAATCAGATAATTTCTGATTGTGATAAAAACTTTCTTGAAAAATAATACATGAAATGTTTGGAGGTTTCGAAAAAAGCCGTACCTTTGCATCGCTTTTGAAACGGAAGTGTACGGGCGCTTAGCTCAGCTGGTTCAGAGCATCTGGTTTACACCCAGAGGGTCGGGGGTTCGAATCCCTCAGCGCCCACCATAAAAACCGAAACACTTCCGCCAACAAAAGGGCGCTTAGCTCAGCTGGTTCAGAGCATCTGGTTTACACCCAGAGGGTCGGGGGTTCGAATCCCTCAGCGCCCACAGAAATGGAAGTCTTGCGAAGAAATTCGTGAGACTTTTTTTGTTCTTGCTGCTTTTTATTTAACTTTGCAGTACGATCGGATGTTAAATAGAAAAAGTAACCCCTTTATATATTAGGTGATGGAAGAGGATGTTCGTTGGCTGCAACGTTTGGATAGTTTCCGAAAAGCTTGTCGGAGAGTGCTTGAGATTACAGAGTCGGATAAAGAACCGGATGATTTGTCTGAACTGGAGCAAGAAGGGCTTGTTCAGCGTTTCGAGTATACGTATGAGTTGGCATGGAAAGTGATGCAGGACTTCTTGAAGTATAAAGGGTATGACTTTGCGCTGGGGCCGAACGGTACACTGCAAAAAGCTTTTGAAGACGGGCTGATATCCAATCATGATGCGTGGAGAAGGATGAATAAAGCCCGGGGAACCACGTCTCATACGTATAATGAAGGTGATGCATTGGAGATTGTAGAGAATATTTATACTGAATATTCAGGGTTGCTGAAAATGTTGGCTATAAAGCTGGAACAAGAAAAACTTAAACTTGAAACAGGAAATTTGTTTTCGTGATGTTTGGATTGAGCGATGAGGTGATACAGGATATTTGTGGCGTTTTTGAGCGACATAGCAATATTGATGAAGTGGTACTGTTCGGTTCGCGTGCCAAAGGAAACTATTTGGAAGGTTCTGATATAGACTTGGCGGCTAAAGGAAACGGGTTGACTTTTAATCAATTGATGGACATAAATGTCCAAATAGAAGACCTCGGGATCTTATATAAAGTGGATGTCGTTGATTATAACAAGAATATAGGCACTCCTCTTGTAGCACATATCGATAGGGTTGGTAAAGTGTTCTATAAAAAGAGATACTAAGAATATTAAATGGATTTTTTGTTTCTTACCGCTTTTATACAAACTTTCTTTGTCCTTTTGGCTTATAACTCAGGAAAAAGAGTTAATTTTGCAGTCTGATAATTATCTAAGAAAACGTATGGAACTTGATGTATTAACGGCCATATCTCCGATTGATGGTCGATATAGAGGCAAAACTAAAGCTTTGGCAGCTTATTTCTCTGAATTTGCACTGATTAAATACCGTGTACAGGTAGAGGTGGAATACTTTATCACCTTGTGTGAACTTCCTTTGCCGCAGTTGAAAGGAATCGATAACAGCGTGTTTGAAACTTTACGGAATATCTACCGTAATTTTTCGGAAGCAGATGCGCAACGTATTAAAGATATCGAGAGTGTAACCAACCATGATGTAAAAGCTGTAGAATATTTCCTGAAAGAAGAATTTGACAAGCTGGGTGGAATGGATGACTATAAAGAATTCATTCACTTCGGACTGACTTCGCAGGATATTAACAATACGTCTGTGCCTCTTTCTATCAAAGAAGCGTTGGATAAAGTTTATTATCCGTTGATTGAGGAACTGATTGCACAGTTGAAAACTTATGCAACGGAGTGGGCTGACATCCCGATGCTTGCTAAAACTCATGGACAGCCGGCTTCTCCGACTCGCCTGGGTAAAGAGGTGATGGTATTCGTTTACCGTCTGGAACGCCAGCTGGCTATGCTGAAGGCATGTCCGATCACTGCTAAATTTGGTGGGGCTACCGGTAATTACAATGCTCATCATGTTGCATATCCTCAATATGACTGGAAACAATTCGGCAATCGTTTTGTTGCAGAGAAACTGGGACTGGAACGCGAAGAATATACCACTCAGATTTCGAACTACGATAACTTATCTGCTATCTTTGACGCGATGAAACGTATCAATACCGTGATGGTAGATATGAACCGTGACTTCTGGCAGTATATTTCTATGGAATACTTCAAACAGAAAATCAAGGCCGGAGAAGTCGGATCAAGCGCAATGCCGCACAAGGTAAATCCGATTGACTTTGAAAATGCGGAAGGTAATCTGGGTATCGCGACATCTATTCTGGAACACTTGGCTGTGAAACTTCCTGTTTCCCGCTTGCAGCGTGACCTGACAGATTCTACAGTACTCCGTAATGTCGGTGTGCCTTTCGGACATATCGTGATTGCCATTCAGAGTTCACTGAAAGGACTTCGCAAGTTGCTGCTGAACGAACCGGCTATTTACCGTGACCTGGATAATTGCTGGAGCGTAGTGGCTGAGGCTATCCAGACTATTTTACGCCGCGAGGCTTACCCGCATCCGTATGAAGCTTTGAAAGCTTTGACCCGGACAAACCAGGCTATTACAGAAAGTTCTATTAAAGAGTTTATCGAAGGCTTGAATGTAAGCGAAGATATTAAAAAAGAGTTAAGAGCAATTACTCCGCATACTTATACGGGACTTTAATTGTTTACTTATACAATAAACGTGTTTTTTAAATAGGCCGTGAGGCCAAAGTCTAATTTTATTCGAATAAAAAAATGAGCACAGAAAACGAAGAATGGCGCGAAAATTCTTTCAATGAGGAGAATACAGGTGCCGGCCGTGATGGTAACAAGTCTTACAACAGAGAAGGTGGAGAACGTCCGTATCGTCCTTCTTACAACCGTGAAGGTGGGGATCGTCCGTATCGCCCGCGATTTAATACCAACAATGAAGGTGGAGAACGCCCGCAGCGTTCTTATGGTGACCGCTCTTATGGCGATCGTCCGCAACGTCCTTCTTATAATCGTGAAGGTGGAGACCGTCCGTATCGCCCTCGCTTCAATAGCAATAATGAAGGAGGCGAACGTCCGCAACGTCCTTACAACCGCGAAGGTGGAGAGCGTTCTTATGATCGTCCTCAACGTCCTTCTTACAACCGTGAAGGTGGTGACCGTCCGTACCGTCCGAGATTTAACCCGAATGGCGAAGGAGGCGATCGTCCGCAGCGTCCTTACAATCGTGAAGGCGGCGAACAACGTTCTTATGGCGATCGTCCGTACCGTCCCCGTTTCAACAGTGGTGAAGGTGGTGACCGTCCTCAGCGTCCTTACAACCGCGATGGTGGTGATCGTCCGTATCGTCCTCGCTTCAATAGTGGCGAAGGTGGCGGCTATCGTAATAACAATGCTGGCGGCGGCTATCGTCCGAGATTTAACAATGACCGTTCGCAGGGGGGCTATCGTCCGCGTCCGCGTACCAGTGACTATGATCCGAATGCTAAATATAGCATCAAGAAACAGATTGAGTACAAGGAACAGTTTGTTGACCCGAATGAACCGATTCGTCTGAATAAGTTCCTGGCTAATGCCGGTGTTTGCTCACGTCGCGAGGCTGATGAGTTTATCACAGCAGGTGTGGTTTCTGTAAACGGTGAAGTCGTAACTGAATTGGGTACAAAGATCAAGCGTTCGGATGTTGTGAAGTTCCATGATGAACCGGTTAGCATTGAACGCAAGGTATACGTACTGTTGAATAAGCCGAAAGATACGGTTACTACATCGGATGATCCGCAGGAACGCCGTACGGTAATGGACCTGGTAAAAGGCGCTTGCAACGAGCGTATTTATCCGGTAGGACGTCTTGACCGCAACACGACTGGTGTACTTCTGCTGACCAATGACGGTGACTTGGCTTCAAAGCTGACACATCCGAAATTCTTGAAGAAGAAAATTTATCATGTTCATCTGGATAAGAACCTGACAAAAGCGGATATGGATCAGATTGCAGCTGGTGTACAGTTGGAAGATGGTGAAATCCATGCAGATGCTATCAGCTACACAGATGATTTCAAGAAAGACCAGGTAGGTATCGAAATTCACTCCGGCAAGAACCGTATCGTTCGCCGTATTTTCGAATCACTGGGATATAAAGTAGTAAAACTCGACCGTGTATTCTTTGCCGGATTGACCAAGAAAGGTCTGCGCCGCGGAGACTGGCGTTATCTGTCGGAAGCAGAAGTAAACTACCTCCGCATGGGTTCATTTGAGTAATATATAATATTGTATTAAAAAAGTTTTATGGAAAAGATTGGTAGAACAAAAATTGTTGATCTGTTGAAGCGCGAAGATTTTGGCGCTATGGTCAATGTGAAAGGATGGGTTCGCACCCGTAGAGGTAGCAAACAAGTTAACTTTATCGCACTGAATGACGGTTCTACAATAAATAATGTGCAGATCGTAGTGGATCTGGCTAATTTCGATGAAGAGATGCTGAAACTGATTACTACCGGAGCTTGTATAAGCGTGAACGGGGTAATGGTGGAATCGGTAGGTTCCGGTCAGAAAGTAGAAGTGCAGGCTAAAGAAATCGAAGTGCTGGGTACTTGCGACAATACATATCCATTGCAGAAAAAAGGTCACTCCATGGAATTCTTGCGCGAAATCGCTCACTTGCGTCCGCGTACCAATACCTTTGGTGCAGTGTTCCGCATTCGTCACAATATGGCGATTGCTATTCACAAGTTTTTCCATGAAAAGGGATTTTTCTATTTCCATACACCGATTATTACAGGGTCTGACTGTGAAGGTGCCGGACAGATGTTCCAGGTAACTACCATGAATCTGTATGACTTGAAGAAAGACGAAAGAGGTTCTATCTCTTATGATGACGACTTCTTCGGCAAGCAGACAAGTCTGACTGTATCCGGCCAGCTGGAAGGTGAACTGGCTGCTACGGCGATGGGTGCTATCTATACATTCGGTCCTACATTCCGTGCTGAAAACTCCAATACTCCCCGCCACTTGGCAGAGTTCTGGATGATTGAGCCGGAAGTGGCTTTCAACGACATTGCTGACAATATGGACTTGGCAGAAGAGTTCATTAAATATTGTGTGAAATGGGCGTTGGATAACTGTGCGGATGATGTGAAGTTCCTGAACGATATGTTCGACAAGGGCTTGATTGAACGTCTGCAAGGTGTGTTGAAGGATGATTTCGTTCGTCTGCCTTATACAGAGGGTATCAAGATTCTGGAAGATGCTGTTGCCAAAGGACACAAGTTTGAGTTTCCGGTTTACTGGGGAGTAGACTTGGCTTCCGAACACGAACGTTATCTGGTGGAAGAGCACTTTAAACGTCCGGTGATTCTGACTGATTATCCGAAGGAGATCAAGGCCTTCTATATGAAGCAGAATGAGGATGGGAAGACAGTGCGTGCAATGGATGTTCTTTTCCCGAAAATCGGTGAAATCATTGGTGGTTCTGAACGTGAAGCGGACTATAACAAATTGATGACTCGTATTGAAGAGATGCATATCCCGATGAAGGATATGTGGTGGTATCTGGATACACGTAAGTTCGGTACTTGTCCTCACTCCGGTTTTGGACTCGGTTTTGAGCGTCTGTTGCTGTTTGTGACAGGTATGTCAAATATCCGTGACGTGATACCGTTCCCGCGTACACCGAGAAATGCTGAATTCTAATATTTTGGTATATTTATGTAAAACTCGCATAATCTTTCGATTGTGCGAGTTTTTTTTATTCCTTTGATTGTTATTTTCTCAAAATAAATCTTTATATTTGGACATACGCATTCAAGAGTGTTAACTAAAATCATATTGTCATGAAAAAACTCTATTTCTTTACCATGCTTTCAATTATGTTGTTAGCGGTAACAGGTGCGATGGCCCAGAAGAAAACTAAGTTTAAACCGGCCGATTTAAAAGGGATTTGGCAGTTGTGCCATTATGTATCAGAATCTCCCGATGTTCCGGGATCGTTGAAACCCAGTAATACATTTAAGGTATTGAGTGATGACGGCAGAATCGTGAATTTTACCATTATTCCCGGTTCTGATGCGATTATTACCGGATATGGTACCTATAAACAGTTGACTGATGATTCTTATAAGGAGAGTATCGAGAAGAACATCCACCTTCCGATGCTCGATAATCAGGACAATATTCTGGAATTTGAGATTAAAGATAATGATTACCTGCATTTGAAATACTTCATCAAGAACGATTTGAACGGAAATGAGTTGAATGCTTGGTATTATGAAACCTGGAAACGGGTGGAAATGCCGGCTAAGTTTCCGGAGGATATTGTGAGATAAATGAGATTGTAATATAGATTCTTTGTTGTTTTTTTGACCTCCCCGGTATAAATCCGGAGGAGGTCTTTTTATTTTCTTCACCTTATCTGTAAATATAGTAAGTTCCCCTTGTCATTCAACCCGATAAATCCAAAAAAAGCTAGAAATAGTTTGCCATTTCAAAGAAAAGCCGTACTTTTGCAAGCCGATTATTATCACAAAATGATAAGAGATTAATTCATAGCAAGTTAGTCCTCCTTTGTCCGGGGAGGTTAATATGTGGTGAAGAAAATTTTTAGTAGTAACATTTAAAAAACAAATTTAAGAGTGGATACTTTAAGTTACAAGACCATTTCTGCAAACAAAGCGACTGTAACCAAAGAATGGGTTATCGTTGACGCTACAGACCAAACACTAGGTCGTCTGGGAGCAAAAGTTGCAAAATTGCTGAGAGGAAAGTACAAACCGAACTTTACTCCTCACGTAGACTGCGGTGATAACGTTATCATCATCAATGCAGACAAAGTAAAACTGACTGGTAACAAATGGAATGACAGAGTTTATTTGTCATACACAGGTTATCCTGGTGGTCAGAGAGAAATGACTCCTGCCCGTTTGATCACTAAACCGAACGGTGAAGAGAGATTACTGAAAAAAGTAGTGAAAGGCATGCTGCCCAAGAATATTCTGGGAGCTAAATTGCTGGGTAACTTGTATGTTTACGCTGGTAGCGAACACAAACACGAAGCTCAGAGCCCGAAAATGATTGATATTAATTCATATAAATAAGATATAATGGAAGTAGTAAATGCATTAGGCAGACGTAAACGTGCAATCGCACGTGTATTCGTAAGCGAAGGTACAGGAAAGATTACTATTAACAAGAGAGACCTTGCAGAGTACTTTCCATCAACTATACTTCAGTATGTTGTAAAACAACCATTGAACAAGCTGGGTGCTGCTGAGAAGTATGACATCAAGGTTAACTTGTGTGGTGGTGGTTTCACTGGTCAGTCTCAGGCATTGCGTTTGGCAATCGCTCGTGCATTGGTTAAGATGAACGCTGAAGATAAGGCTGCACTTCGTGCTGAAGGCTTCATGACTCGTGACCCACGTTCTGTAGAACGTAAGAAACCGGGACAGCCGAAAGCTCGTAGAAGATTCCAGTTCAGCAAGCGTTAATGTGCTGCCTGACCGAGGAATATGTTTAGTATCTAAACTACTGGGACTCTGTTCATAGACTACCCGGCGGTTGGTTTAGAAAAAACAAAAAAGAAAGTAAACGATTTAAAGAAAAAACAAGATGTCAAGAACAAATTTTGATACTTTATTGGAAGCCGGTTGCCACTTCGGACACCTTAAGAGAAAGTGGAACCCTGCAATGGCTCCTTATATTTTCATGGAACGCAATGGTATTCACATCATTGACCTCCACAAAACAGTTGCAAAAGTAGACGAAGCTGCTGAAGCTTTGAAACAGATTGCCAAATCAGGCAAGAAAGTTCTTTTTGTTGCTACTAAAAAACAAGCTAAACAAGTTGTAGCTGAGAAAGCTCAATCTGTTAATATGCCTTATGTAATCGAGCGCTGGCCGGGTGGTATGTTGACCAACTTCCCGACTATCCGTAAGGCTGTGAAGAAGATGGCTACTATCGATAAATTGACTAACGATGGTACATATTCTAACCTTTCTAAGAGAGAAGTTCTTCAGATCTCTCGTCAACGTGCAAAATTGGACAAGACTTTGGGCTCTATCGCTGACCTGACTCGTCTGCCGTCTGCATTGTTCGTTATCGACGTAATGAAAGAAAATATCGCAGTTCGTGAAGCTAACCGTCTGGGTATCCCTGTATTTGGTATCGTTGATACTAACTCTGATCCTACAAAC
The DNA here is from genome assembly GCF_001811315.1 of Bacteroides sp. HMSC067B03. Lineage (NCBI taxonomy): Bacteria > Pseudomonadati > Bacteroidota > Bacteroidia > Bacteroidales > Bacteroidaceae > Bacteroides > Bacteroides sp. HMSC067B03. The sequence goes on from NZ_KV804509.1 coordinate 46,258, forward strand.
GTTGACTTCGTAATTCCTGCTAACGATGACGCTACTAAGTCAGTAGAGGTTATCCTTGACGCTTGCTGTGCTGCAATGATCGAAGGCTTGGAAGAAAGAAAAGCTGAAAAGATCGACATGGAAGCAGCTGGTGAAGCTCCTGCTAACAAAGGCAAGAAAAAATCAGTGAAAGCAAGACTTGACAAGTCTGACGAAGAAGCTATCAATGCAGCGAAAGCTGCTGCCTTCATCAAGGAAGACGAAGAGGCTTAATTATATAATGTGCCAATTTGCTAATGTGCAAGAGTATGCTTATACACTTGCATCTTGATTGGCAGATTGGCACATTTTTTGTTTTGAAAATTATTATTCATTTAAATAAAGGAAATTATTATGGCTGTAACTATGGCTGATATTACCAAGCTGCGTAAAATGACCGGAGCTGGTATGATGGACTGTAAGAATGCATTGACAGAAGCTGAAGGCGATTACGACAAGGCAATGGAAATTATCCGTAAGAAAGGACAAGCTGTTGCTGCTAAGCGTTCAGAACGTGATGCTTCTGAAGGTTGTGTTTTGGCTAAGACTACTGGTGAATATGCCGTTGTCATTGCTTTGAAGTGTGAAACTGACTTTGTTGCTCAGAATGCTGATTTTGTGAAACTGACTCAGGACATTCTGGACCTTGCTGTGGCTAACAAATGCAAGACATTGGACGAAGTAAAAGCATTGCCGATGGGTAACGGTACTGTACAGGATGCAGTGGTTGACCGTAGCGGTATTACTGGTGAGAAAATGGAGCTTGATGGTTACATGACTGTAGAGGGAGTAAGCACTGCTGTTTACAATCACATGAACAGAAACGGTCTCTGCACAATCGTTGCTTTCAACAAGAACGTTGACGAGCAGTTGGCTAAACAAGTAGCTATGCAGATTGCTGCAATGAACCCGATCGCTATTGATGAAGATGGTGTTTCTGAAGAAGTAAAAGAAAAGGAAATTGCTGTTGCTATCGAGAAAACAAAAGCAGAACAGGTACAGAAAGCTGTAGAAGCTGCTCTGAAGAAAGCCAACATCAACCCTGCTCATGTAGATAGCGAAGAGCACATGGAAAGTAATATGGCTAAGGGCTGGATTACAGCTGAAGATATAGCTAAGGCAAAGGAAATCATTGCTACCGTTTCTGCTGAAAAGGCTGCACACCTGCCGGAACAAATGATTCAGAACATCGCTAAGGGTCGTCTGGGTAAGTTCTTGAAAGAAGTTTGTCTGCTGAATCAGGAAGATATCATGGATGCTAAGAAGACTGTAAGAGAAGTATTGGCAGCTGCTGATCCTGAACTGAAGGTTCTTGACTTCAAGCGTTTCACTTTGAAAGCTGAATAATCTATCTCAAAAAGATAACAAGATAAGGGCGGAAATCATTAGAATTCCGCCCTTTGTCATTATCCTCCGACACCTTTGGTCTTTGTATATCCTTCTTTTATTAACAGGTCTATTACTTTCTGCTTGAAATCTCCTTGTACGATGATTTCTCCGTCTTTGGCCGAACCTCCGACTCCACATTTGCTTTTCAGAAGTTTTCCAAGTTCTTTCTGGTCATTCTCCGTACCTACGAATCCGGTGATGAGTGTAACGACTTTACCTCCACGATTTTTTCTGTCGAGAGAAACCCGAAGATTTTGTTTGTTTTTATCCAGCGTCACTTGTTCCTGATCATCATCCATATCATAGTTAAAATCAGGATTTGTAGAATAAACTACATTCAGCCTATCTTTCCAATCATTATTTTTCATATTCTTCTGCTTTTATTGTGTCAAAAGTAATATTTTGTGGGGAACCTTGCAATCTTTTGTCTATTTTGCCGTCTAATAATAAAACGAAATAAGACTAATAAACCGAAAATGATGAAACGATATATAGCGTTTGTTCTTATATGTTCTTTTACTATCTCTCTTTGGGCACAAACATTTAAAGGCAGAGTGGTTGACTTTGCGGGAAATCCGATACCCTACGCGGCACTTTATCTGAAAGAACTTAAAACAGGCTTTACTACCGATGATAATGGTTGTTTTCAGACTTCGCTCCAACCGGGACAATATACTTGTGAGGTTTCTTCTTTGGGATTCGCAGGACAAACGTTTTCCTTCTCCATATCTACCGGAGATTTGGAAAAGAATATCGTACTCTCGGAGCAGGTATACAGTTTGCGGGAAGTCAATGTAGTAAAAGGGGCGGAAGACCCTGCCTGTTCTGTGATGCGCAAAGCGATTGCCAATGCTCCTTATTACCGTACGCAGGTGAAAGGATTTAGAGCCGGTACTTATCTGAAAGGTACGGGGAAAATGAAGACCATTCCCGCTATTTTAAAGCTGTCAAAGGAAGTCAGGAAAGAGTCGAAGGAGCTTTTGGGTAAGTTGTTTGTGATGGAGGAACAGAGAGTGGTAACTTTCAAAGCTCCCTCTACCTGGGAGAATCAGGTAAAGGCTTATTCCAATTCTTTTCCGGAAGAGATGGAGGTCAGAATTGGTCTGACTACAATCAACTTTTACGAACCTGTTATTTTTGATAAGGTATCACCATTGAGTGCCGGAGCTTTTTCCTATTACCGTTTTAAGTTGGAAGGGTGTTATAGTGAAGGCAACTACTTGATCAATAAGATAAAAGTCATCCCTAAACAAGACAGCCCACGTCTGGTATCCGGAGATTTGTACATTGTGGAAGACCTTTGGTGTGTTTCTGCGGCTGAGCTTTCTATTCATATGGGTGGTTTAAAGGCTAAGGTTAAGGTTACTTGTAAAGAAGTTCAGCCCGCTGTTTTTCTTGCTACTTCCACAAGTATGTCTTGTGAAATCAAGATGATGGGATTTTCGGCAGAGGCTTCTTATCTGGCGGCGGTACATTATACGAATGTAGAAGTTGCAGACCGTCAGCAGGTAATGAATAGGGGGCTGTCTTCTTCTGATACTTCACTGAAGCAAAACCGAAAGCAGCAGAAGCTTGCAAGGCAGATAGAAGAACTGGCGGCAAAAGATGATTTGACTTTGAAAGAAGCCTATAAATTATCTAAGCTGATGGAAAAGAACATAGCTGAATCCGACTCTACACGTTCTTCGCATAAATATGAGCGCAAAGTGAGAAAAAGAGAGGTGAATGTGAAGACTGATTCGCTGGCAGGTGAAAAGGATTCGCTTTATTGGGCGGCTGTCAGGAGTGTTCCTTTGCGCCCGGAAGAAATACAGAGTTATGTTTATAAGGAAAAGTTATCCCTTTCCAAAGATTCACTTCAAGAGGATGATTCGATAAAGACATCCGTTGGAAGAAAGATCATTCAGACATTTCTTATGGGGAAAACTTTTCGTAGTCCTAATAAAAATGCATGGATCTCTTGGACCGGCCTGCCTTCCTATGTGCCTGAATATAATTTTGTAGATGGTTTTTGGCTGGGAGCCAAGTTTGAAACAGGACTGAAACTATCGGAAGCCTCTGTTTTACAATTTACTCCATCTGCATACTATACCTCTGCCCGTAAAGCGTTGGCAGGACAAGGTGAACTCTCTCTGAGCTATGCTCCGAGGCGACGAGGGTATATGGTACTGTCCGGTGGAATGCTTTCTGCCGATTATAATGGAGAAAGTGGAGAATCACGTCTGATAAATGGCGTTGCTTCTTCTTTCTTCGGACGAAATGATGTGAAACTTTATGAGAAACGTTTCCTGTCCTTACATCATCAGATTGAATTGGCAAACAGTTTGTTGTTTTCTACCTCACTTTCCTGGCAGCGTCGGCAGATGTTGGAGAATCATATACACCGGAGTTGGTTTAAGAAAGAGGCAGAACCGAATATTCCGGATAGCCGGGCATTCTATCCGATGCCTGAAAATGAACTGTTAAAAGCTTCGTTTGCTTTGGAATATACTCCGGTCCATTATTACCGGATGCAGAAAGGGAAAAAAGTGTATGAAGAATCCAGGTATCCTACTTTTACATTACGTTATGACCGGGCTTTCCCTTTGAAAGGTACGTTGTCTTCTCCATCCTATCATTTAGCGGAATTTTCCGCCAGACAGAACATAGAGTTCGGAATGTTTAATACGTTGGACTGGGCCGTTAATGCCGGAACTTTTTGGGATAAGAAAGGTATGCAGTTCCCCGATTTCAAACATTTTGCGACAACTGGTTTACCGGTGACCGAGCGCTCGTTTGACACAGGATTTTCTTTGTTGGATAATTATGCATACTCTACCAATACCCGATGGGTACAAGCTAATATTTCCTGGTACACTCCCTATTTATTGCTGAAATTTCTACCTTTCCTGAAAAAGAAGAATCTGGATGAAGCATTGCATCTCCGTACGCTTGCAGGATATGACCGGCGTCCCTATTCGGAAATCGGTTACTCCATCGGATTCCTGAAACTGGCACGGTTAGGCGTCTTCGTTGGCTTCGAGAGTCTGAAATACCGTTCGACCGGAGTTTCCGTCAGCATTCCTTTGTCAATGTTTGCAGGAGAGTAGCACCTGTGTAGAAATAGTATGAATCATTCTTGCAATTCCGAAAAAAAACGTATTTTTGTCAATCTTATAACCTGAATAAATAAAAGAAATGGCCGAGAACCAAAAGATACAGCAGATAGATTGTACGAAAGTGCCGGAGCCTACTTTGCGCAGGCTGCCTTGGTACTTGTCGAATGTCAAGTTGCTGAAGCAAAGAGGCGAACGCTTTGTCTCTTCTACGCAGATATCTAAGGAAATAAATATTGACGCTTCACAGATAGCAAAAGACTTGTCGTATGTGAATATCTCCGGACGTACACGTGTGGGGTACGAGGTTGATGCGCTCATCAGGGTTTTAGAGCACTTCCTGGGGTTTACGGAGATACATAAGGCTTTTCTTTTTGGAGTCGGTAGTCTGGGAGGCGCACTTTTGCAAGACTCCGGTCTGAAGCATTTCGGACTTGAGATTGTGGCTGCTTTCGATATTGACCCGACGTTGGTCGGTACTCACCTGAACGGAATTCCTGTTTACCATTCGGACGACTTTCTGAAGAAGATGGAAGAATATGACGTACAGATCGGTGTGTTGACTGTTCCTATCGAGATTGCCCAGTGTATCACGGATATGATGGTGGACGGAGGAATCAAGGCTGTCTGGAATTTTACCCCTTTCCGTATCCGTGTTCCGGAAGATATCGTGGTACAGAATACATCCCTTTATGCTCATCTGGCGGTTATGTTCAATCGCCTTAATTTTAACGAAATCAAATAATGAAGATTATTGCCGTAGGAATGAACTATGCCCTGCACAATCAGGAGCTGGGACATACATCTATAAATAAAGAACCGGTTATTTTCATGAAGCCCGATTCGGCTATTCTGAAAGATGGCAAACCGTTCTTTATCCCTGATTTTTCGAATGAAGTACATTATGAGACGGAGCTTGTTGTACGCATCAACCGTCTTGGAAAGAATATTTCTCCCCGTTTTGCCCATCGATATTATGACGCATTGACAGTTGGCATTGACTTTACCGCTCGTGATCTTCAGCGTAAATTTCGTGAAGCTGGTAATCCGTGGGAACTTTGCAAAGGTTTCGACTCTTCTGCCGCTATCGGCACTTTTGTTCCGGTAGAGCGCTATAAAGACATTCAGAATCTGAATTTCAATCTGATGATTGATGGCAAGGAGGTGCAACGTGGTTGTACAGCGGATATGCTCTTTAAAGTGGATGATATCATTGCTTACGTCAGCCAGTTCGTAACACTCAAAATAGGAGATTTACTATTCACGGGGACACCTGCCGGGGTAGGTCCGGTTAGTATCGGCCAGCATTTGCAGGGATATCTGGAAGGAGAAAAGTTGCTGGACTTCTATATACGTTGATCCGTATATTCTTTATTTGACTCATTTATTAAATAGTTTATGAAAATAAGAGTAGGTTTTGGCTTCGACGTACATCAGTTGGTCGAAGGCCGTGAATTGTGGTTGGGTGGTATTCGTCTGGAGCATGCTAAAGGATTGCTGGGACATTCGGATGCTGATGTATTACTGCATACGGTTTGCGACGCTTTGTTGGGAGCCGCTAATATGCGCGACATCGGCTATCATTTTCCGGATACTGCCGGAGAGTATAAAAATATCGATAGCAAGATTCTTTTGAAAAAGACAGTAGAACTGATTGCGACCAAAGGATACCGTGTCGGGAATATTGATGCGACTATTTGTGCGGAACGTCCCAAGCTGAAAGCTCATATTCCGTTGATGCAGGAGACGATGGCAGCCGTAATGGGTATCGATGCGGAGGACATCTCGATTAAAGCGACTACAACCGAAAAGCTGGGCTTTACCGGACGTGAAGAAGGTATTTCCGCTTATGCTACCGTGCTGATAGAGAAGGACTGATAAGAATTGCAGAACTTCTGAATGGCTGGCTATATGGGTCCGCTGATAGGTGAGCTTTCGTGCATTTGCTGTCTGTTTATGGTCAGTCCGTTATAAAGAAGATTACTAACCCCCTAAAACAATAAATAGTATGAACCGATCTTTAAAATTGTTCTTGGCACTGGTTTCTTTGTGTATGACCACCTTCTGTTTCGCTCAAAAGAGTGAATTACAGTTTAACAAAGATGGCAAGTTTAAAATAGTACAGTTCACTGACGTCCATTTTAAATATAAGAATCCCGCTTCCGACATAGCGCTGGAACGTATCAATCAGGTACTCGATGAAGAACAGCCTGATTTTGTAATCTTTACCGGTGATGTGGTTTATTCTGCTCCGGCAGACAAAGGCATGTTGCAGGTATTGGAACAGGTATCGAAGCGTAAACTACCTTTTGTAGTCACTTTCGGCAATCATGATAATGAGCAGGGAATGACACGGGAGCAATTATACGATATCATCCGTCAGGTACCGGGCAATCTGATGCCGGACCGGGGCTCGGCCCTTTCTCCGGATTATGTATTGACAGTAAAAGCATTTTCCGATGCAAAGAAGGACGCGGCTGTTCTCTATTGCATGGACTCCCATTCTTATTCTCCGTTGAAGGATGTGAAAGGTTACGCATGGCTTACGTTCGACCAAATCAATTGGTATCGTCAGCAGAGTGCTGCTTATACCGCACAGAACGGTGGGCAACCATTGCCGGCGCTTGCTTTTTTCCACATTCCTCTGCCGGAATATAATGAAGCGGCTTCTGATGAAAATGCCATTTTGCGCGGAACCCGTATGGAAGAAGCATGTGCGCCCAAACTGAATACGGGTATGTTTGCTGCAATGAAAGAGTCGGGTGATGTGATGGGAATGTTTGTTGGTCACGATCATGATAATGATTATGCGGTGATGTGGAAAGGAATCCTGTTGGCTTATGGTCGTTTTACTGGTGGAAATACAGAATATAATCACCTGCCGAATGGTGCCCGTATCATAGTGCTTGATGAAGGTGCCCGTACTTTCACTTCCTGGATTCGCCAGAAAGACGGTATCGTTGATAAGGTTAGCTATCCGGCAAGTTTCGTTAAGGACGATTGGACCAAACGTTAGCGATAGCCAGTTTCACATTGCTGAGGCGGGTATATTTGGAACCGTAGCTTTCGAACAGGCGTGATACCCGCGCCGATGCAACATATATAATTTCTCCCGGTCGATATTCATGCTCTATTCCGGATAGGGTACATGATATCGCACTGGGAGTTTTTGATGGGATGCTCATTGTCACTAGGTTGCCGCTGGCATCGTTTAACGTCAGTATTTGCTTCACGAAGAATTGCGGAGTTGTTCCATTTATTCTTGTCTTGTAGGGGTCATCTTCCAAACGCACCCGCATGACTTTCAGCTTTAAGTCTGTCAGCTTCTCGTTCACTTCTCCCAAATAGCGACTCGCCCGGCGTGTCTCTTTCGTTTTCCGCAGCATTATGTCCAGATGTACCGAATGGTAGGCCTGTGCTATTTTGACGAAACGTTCCTGTTTGGGAATCTTCGGGGTAAACTTGTAGGCGATCCAGCTCAGATAGGCGGGATCGATCTTTAGGATTTCGTGCAGGAAGTGTCCCCTGTATTTGCCGAAAAAGATGAGATCGTCACCATTGCTCTGCATTCTTTTCTCATTATAATCTACAAGAATGAGGCACCGTCGCGAATAATAAAATAGGGTGCTGGCCATTCGCAGAGACTCATTGATATCCGGAGACAAATCATGTATATAGAGAATCGATTGCTTTTCGGGCAGGGGAGAGTAGAGCCAAAGGGAGTAGTTGGGTTTTCCCGGTCGGGGCAACACCACCAGATAAACTCCTGCCTCTTTGAAAGAGGATCTGCCTCGGTTGTATTCATTCAGTTTGGCATACAATAAGGCTTGCTCGCTTTCGGAAATTCCCGGTAATTTTGGGTTAGCCATAATTGTTCTCGCTTTTGGTATAATTCAAATATACGGATTTTCTTTCAAAGAAGCAAGTCTCTCTGCTGTATAGATAGGGCTGTTAACGATCTTTTTTGTTTCTTTCTGTACGGATTTGAATGAAGAATTCCTGATTTCAATATCAGTTTCAACCGTTGAAACACTTTGTTTCATGCCTTGAAACTAAAAGTTTCATTGCTTGAAACCATTTGTTCCAAGGCATGAAACTAAAAGTATCAAGCGGTTCTTATGATTGAAAAAGCAGATTCTTTCGGCTATAAAAGAAGGAAGTGGAGGAATTAATTTATTTTCTCTTTGAAATCTTGTACATTTGTATTCTTGTAATTATAGGAAATTCGGATGAAAGAACGGAATAAAAGAGTATTAGTCGGTATGAGTGGCGGTATAGATAGCACTGCTACTTGTCTGATGCTACAGGAACAGGGATATGAAATAGTAGGAGTCACGATGCGTGTTTGGGGAGATGAGCCTCAGGATGCACGCGAGCTTGCCGCACGGATGGGAATTGAACATTATGTGGCTGATGAACGTATACCTTTCAAGGAGACTATTGTGCGGAATTTTATCGATGAGTACAAGCAAGGGCGTACCCCGAATCCGTGTGTGATGTGTAACCCCTTATTTAAATTCCGTGTATTGGCAGAATGGGCTGATAAACTGAATTGTGCTTACATTGCGACCGGACACTACTCTCGTTTGGAAGAGCGGAACGGGCACATTTATATTGTAGCGGGAGACGATGATAAAAAAGACCAGTCGTACTTCCTTTGGCAGTTGGGACAAGATGTGCTGAGGCGGTGTATCTTTCCATTAGGAGACTACACGAAAATAAAGGTGCGTGAGTATCTGGCAGAAAAAGGATATGAAGCGAAATCCAAAGAAGGTGAAAGCATGGAAGTCTGTTTCATCCAAGGAGATTACCGTGACTTTCTGCGCGAACAGTGTCCGGAATTGGATACAGAGATCGGCCCCGGGTGGTTTGTCAGTTCCGAAGGGGTGAAGCTGGGACAACACAAGGGAGCACCTTATTACACAATCGGCCAGCGGAAAGGGCTGGAGATTGCTTTGGGTAAGCCTGCTTATGTGTTGAAAATCAATCCGCAGAAGAATACCGTGATGTTGGGTGATGCCGAACAATTACAGACGGAATACATGCTTGCGGAACGAGACCGCATAGTAGATGAACAAGAGCTACTAGCTTGTGAAAGCCTTGCGGTGAGAATCCGTTATCGCAGCCGTCCGATACCTTGTCGGGTGAAGCGTCTGGAAGATGGACGCTTGTTTGTGCATTTCCGTGAGATAGCTTCGGCGGTGGCTCCCGGTCAGTCGGCGGTATTTTATGATGGACGGCGGGTGCTTGGCGGCGCGTTTATCGCTTCGCAACGCGGGATTGGTTTGGTGATCATAGAGAATAAGGATGAATTGTAGAATAAAATAAACAGAGAGATTCAGATGAAAAGATTAGTATTAGCAGCATTGATCCTGACTACAGCGGTGGGAGCATCTGCTCAATTTACCTCTACCGATACCTTGAAGTATCGGATCAGCCTCACAGATAAGGCTGCAACCACATATTCCATCAGGCAACCGGAGAAATTTCTTTCCAAGAAATCAATCGACCGCAGATTGAGACAGAAATTGGCTATTGACTCTACCGACTTGCCGGTCTGTAAGAAGTATGTAGATGCCATACGCAAGAAAGGCGTCCATATTCTCGTTACTGGGAAGTGGGACAATTTTGTGACAGTTTCCTGCAATGACAGTATGCTGATCCACCAAATAGCCAAACTGCCTTTTGTCCGTTCCATTGAGCAAGTATGGCAAGGCAAAGTGACGGCAGCTACAAAAAGAGATTCGTTGATTAATAATCCGCAGCGTTCGGACAGTCTGTATGGTCCTGCTATTACCCAAATAGAAATGAGCCGTGCGAACCTTCTCCACGATGCCGGATTTAAGGGGCAAGGCATGACCATTGCCGTGATTGATGCCGGATTTCATAATGCGGACAAAATCGAAGCGATGAAGAATATCCGTGTGCTTGGGACACGTGACTTTGTGAATCCCGAAGCGGACATTTATGCTGAAAGCAACCACGGTATGTCGGTACTGTCTTGTATGGCAATGAATCAGCCGAATGTCATGATCGGTACAGCGCCGGAAGCCTCCTACTGGCTACTCCGTAGTGAGGATGAATCTTCTGAACACTTGGTAGAACAGGATTATTGGGCGGCAGCCATCGAATTTGCCGATAGCGTGGGCGTGGACGTTGTGAATACGTCACTGGGGTATTACACTTTTGACGATCCGACAAAAAATTATCGCTACCGTGATTTGAACGGACACTATGCACTGATGTCACGGGAAGCTTCGAAAGCGGCTGATAAGGGTATGATCGTTGTTTGCAGTGCCGGAAACTCCGGTGGTGGTTCGTGGAAGAAGATTACTCCTCCGGGTGATGCGGAGAATGTGCTGACTGTGGGAGCTATTGATAAAAAGAAGTTGCTGGCTTCTTTCTCTTCTATCGGCAATACAGCCGACGGACGCGTAAAACCGGACGTAGTAGCCGTCGGTTCCAAAGCAGACATCATAGGTACAGACGGTAATCTTCGTCTGGCAAACGGGACTTCTTTTTCTTCGCCTATCATGTGTGGAATGGTAACTTGTCTTTGGCAGGCTTGTCCGAACTTGACTGCAAAAGAAGTGATCGAACTGGTCCGCAGTGTAGGCGACAGATCCGATTTCCCGGACAATATTTACGGTTATGGCATTCCGGACCTTTGGAAAGCTTATCAAATGAACAAGGAATAACGCTTATTCTTTATTCATTATTCATCATACTTCATTCAAACTATGGATTCTCTTTCCCTTTTAGAACTAAATGCGCTTGTCAGGCGAAGTCTGGAACAATGTCTTCCCGACGAATATTGGATACAGGCAGAATTGAGCGATGTCCGTTCCAATACTACGGGACATTGTTATCTGGAGTTTGTGCAGAAAGACTCTCGCAGCAATAATCTTGTAGCCAAGGCGCGCGGCATGATATGGAGCAATATCTATCGTTTGCTGAAACCTTACTTTGAGGAAACTACCGGACAGTTGTTTACTTCCGGCATTAAAGTACTGGTGAAGGTTACGGTTCAGTTCCACGAACTTTATGGTTATAGTCTGACTGTGCTCGATATTGATCCTGCCTATACATTAGGAGATATGGCTCGCCGCCGTCGCGAGATACTGTTGCAGCTGGAAGAAGAAGGGGTGCTGACATTGAATAAAGAACTGGAAATGCCGCTTCTGCCTCAACGTATTGCAGTCATTTCCTCTGCTACCGCAGCAGGATACGGAGATTTTTGTCATCAGTTGCAGCACAATCCCGGCGGATTCTTTTTCTATACCGAACTATTTCCGGCTTTGATGCAGGGCAATCAAGTGGAAGAATCAGTACTGGCAGCATTGGATCGTATTAATGACCGGATTCATGAATTTGATGTAGTTGTCATTATACGGGGTGGAGGGGCGACCTCGGACTTGTCCGGTTTTGATACATACCTGCTGGCAGCTGCGTGTGCGCAGTTTCCGTTGCCCATCATTACCGGTATCGGTCATGAACGGGATGATACGGTACTCGACTCTGTAGCACATACGCGGGTGAAAACACCGACGGCTGCTGCTGAACTTCTGATCCACCGCATCACCGAGTCGGCAGAACGTCTGGAAGAGTTATCCGCCCGTCTGCAACAAGGGGCATATTCCCTGCTCGAGCAGGAGTGGCGGAGGCTGGAAATGATTCATTCCCGTATCCCGAGCCTTGTTCATCGGAAACTTACGGATGCCCGTTTCACTTTGCTGACAGTCCAAAAGGATTTGTCGCAAGGGGTGCAGGCTCTGTTGTCCCGCCATCATCATCGGTTGGAACTGTTACAGCAGCGTGTAGCGGACGCCTCCCCCGACAAACTGCTGAGTCGTGGATATAGCATCACGCTGAAAGATGGAAAAGCGGTCACGGATGCCGCTTCATTGCTCCCCGGAGATCAGCTGGTTACTCGTCTGGCTAAAGGAAGTTTCACTTCTGAAGTCCGGCACCGATGAAGCCACCCTCCGGCACCGATGAAGACGCCCTTCGGCACCGATGAGCGACGCCTGCCCCACCGAGCATTATTATTCATCTTAAATACAATAAATATGGTAGCTAAAAAAGAAACATACTCCCAAGCGATGGAACGTCTTGAAAAGATAGTTCGCCAGATAGACAACAATGAACTGGATATCGACATTTTGAGCGAAAAAATCAAAGAAGCCAATGAAATTATTGCCTTTTGTACCGAAAAACTGACGAAAGCGGATCGGGAGGTCGAAAAATTGTTGCAAGAAAAGCGGCAGTCTGAAGAATAAAAGTTATTTTTGCGAATCAAAGCGTAAAATAAACTAATACATAACGATATGAAAGAAATAGACTGGGCGAATCTGTCGTTCGGATACATGAAGACAGATTACAATGTGAGAATTAATTTCCGCAACGGTGCATGGGGTGAACTGGAAGTTAGCAGTGAAGAATACCTCAACCTGCACATGGCGGCTACTTGCCTGCACTATGGACAGGAAGCTTTTGAAGGATTGAAAGCTTTCCGCGGCAAAGACGGCAAAGTGCGTATTTTCCGTTTGGAAGAAAATGCGGCACGTCTGCAATCCACTTGTCAGGGGATCTTGATGGCTGAGTTGCCGACCGAACGTTTTAAGGAAGCTATTCTGAAAGTTGTGAAATTGAACGAGCGTTTCATTCCTCCTTATGAGACCGGTGCTTCTCTCTATATTCGTCCGTTGTTGATCGGAACAAGTGCTCAGGTAGGTGTGCACCCTGCTGACGAGTATATGTTTGTCGTATTTGTAACTCCGGTAGGTCCTTACTTCAAAGGAGGTTTCTCTACCAATCCGTACGTTATTATTCGCGAATTCGACCGTGCAGCTCCTCATGGAACAGGTATCTATAAAGTGGGTGGTAACTATGCAGCCAGTCTGCGTGCCAACAAGAAGGCGCATGATTTGGGCTATTCTTGCGAATTCTATCTGGATGCCAAAGAAAAGAAATATATCGATGAGTGTGGCGCGGCCAACTTTTTCGGAATTAAAGATAATACTTACATTACTCCGAAATCATCTTCTATCTTGCCTTCTATCACCAACAAGAGTCTGATGCAGTTGGCAGAAGATATGGGTATTAAAGTAGAACGCCGTCCGATACCGGAAGAAGAACTGGAAACGTTTGAAGAAGCGGGCGCTTGCGGTACTGCTGCGGTGATCAGCCCGATTCAGCGTATCGATGATTTGGAGAATGGAAAATCATACGTTATCTCTAAAGATGGCAAGCCGGGACCGATTTGTACGAAACTATATAATAAGTTACGTGGTATTCAGTATGGTGACGAACCGGATACACATGGCTGGGTGACGATTGTAGAATAATTGATTTTTAAGTATAATCTCTTTTAATTGCGTAATTACTATGTTAAAACAAAATTCAGAATTGCGTGCCCAGGCACGTGAAGCCCTTCGGGGTAAGTGGCCTATGGCAGCCGTTGCTGCTCTTATTTATTCGGCTATTGCCGGTGGTCTGTCTTCTATTCCTTTTATTGGATGGATAGGTTCGTTACTGGTCGGTCTGCCTGTTGCGTATGGCTTTGCTGTTTTAATGCTTGGCGTGTTCAGAGGAGCGGAAGAAGTTGATCTGGGAGTACTGTTTGCAGGATTTCAGGAATACAGCCGTATCTTGAGTACTAAGCTGCTGCAAGCCGTTTATACCTTCCTGTGGTCATTATTGCTTCTGATTCCGGGTATTATTAAGTATTATTCTTATGGAATGACAGACTATATCCTGAAAGATGAACCTGAATTGTGTAACAATGCTGCAATTGAAAGAAGTATGGCGATGATGGAAGGCAACAAGATGAAATTGTTCCTGCTCGATTTGAGCTTTATCGGTTGGGCTATCCTTTGCCTCTTTACTTTTGGTCTCGGATTCTTTGTTCTGCAACCTTATATGCAAGTAGCCCGTGCTGCTTTCTATGAAGATCTGAAAGCTCAGCAGGGCGGTTTCAATATCAATGTCGAAGTGAATATCGAAAGTTGATAAACGAATAAATATCATCATGAAGAATGGAGTACGGAGCAATCTGTACTCCATTTATTTTTGTTGTTTACGAAAAGTAAGTACCTTTGCATCCTAATCAGTAATGAGATGGGAAAGAATAAATTAGAGAAGTTTGCCGATATGGCGAGTTACCCGCATGTATTCGAATATCCTTATTCGGCGGTGGATAATGTGCCTTTTGACATGAAGGGAAAATGGCATCAGGAATTTTTCGGAAACGATCATCCGATAGTGCTCGAACTTGGTTGCGGACGGGGTGAATATACCGTCGGGCTGGGCAAAATGTTTCCCGACAAGAACTTTATAGCTGTTGATATCAAAGGCTCCCGGATGTGGACCGGTGCGACGGAATCCCTGCAGGCAGGAATGAAGAATGTTGCTTTTCTTCGCACAAATATTGAGATCATCGAACGCTTTTTTGCAGCAGGTGAAGTCAGTGAGATTTGGCTGACCTTCTCTGATCCGCAGATGAAAAAGGCTACCAAGCGGCTGACCTCCACTTATTTTATGGAGCGTTATCGTAAGTTTTTGAAGCCGGATGGAATCATCCATCTGAAGACCGACAGCAACTTCATGTTTACTTATACGAAATACATGATAGAGGCAAATAATCTTCCGATAGAATTTATGACGGAAGACTTATATCATTCCGGCTTAGTGGATGACATTCTTGGAATCAAGACTTATTATGAACAACAATGGCTTGATCGTGGTTTAAATATTAAGTATATTAAATTCCGGCTTCCGCAGGAAGGTCAATTGCAGGAACCGGATGTAGAAATAGAACTTGATCCCTATCGTAGCTACAACCGTAGCAAGCGTAGCGGATTAACCACAAGCAAGTAGCTTGTCAGCATAATCACCGTAAAGTGAACAGCCAACTGACCGAACGGTGAATTTAAATAGTAAATAGTAAATAGTCAAATAGTAATTAAAATGACCCTTTATCCGAAATTAATATTGGATGCACTGGCAACGGTGCGTTATCCCGGTACGGGAAAGAATCTGGTGGAAGCGGAGATGGTTGCAGACAACCTGCGTATTGACGGTATGACAGTCAGTTTTTCTTTAATCTTTGAGAAGCCGACCGATCCGTTTATGAAATCAATGCTGAAGGCTGCGGAAACAGCCATTCATACCTATGTATCACCGGATGTACAGGTAACTATTACAACAGAAAGTAAACAGGCTGCTCGTCCGGAAGTGGGCAAACTGCTTCCGCAGGTGAAGAATATTATCGGCATTTCTTCCGGCAAAGGAGGGGTGGGTAAGTCTACCGTTTCTGCAAATCTGGCAGTTGCTTTGGCTAAGTTGGGCTACAAAGTCGGTCTGCTTGATGCCGATATCTTCGGTCCTTCCATGCCGAAGATGTTTCAGGTGGAAGATGCCCGTCCGTATGCGGAGAAGATTGATGGACGTGATCTGATTATTCCGGTAGAGAAATACGGTGTGAAACTGCTTTCTATCGGTTTCTTCGTTGATCCTGATCAGGCTACACTTTGGCGCGGCGGTATGGCGAGCAATGCATTAAAACAGCTGATTGGTGATGCTGACTGGGGTGATCTTGATTATTTTCTGATTGATCTTCCTCCCGGTACAAGTGACATTCATCTGACCGTTGTTCAGACATTGGCTATGACGGGAGCGATTGTCGTCAGCACTCCGCAGGCTGTTGCACTGGCGGATGCCCGTAAAGGAATCAACATGTTCACGAACGATAAAGTGAATGTACCTATTCTGGGATTGGTTGAGAATATGGCTTGGTTTACGCCTGCCGAACTGCCGGAGAATAAGTACTATATCTTCGGTAAAGAAGGGGCTAAGAAATTGGCTGAAGAAATGAATGTACCTTTACTTGGCCAGATCCCTATTGTGCAAAGCATCTGTGAAGGTGGGGACAATGGGACTCCGGTAGCGTTGGATGAAGATACGGTAACGGGACGTGCTTTCTTGTCTTTGGCAGCCAGCGTCGTTCGTCAGGTAGATCGTCGGAATATAGAGATGGCTCCGACCAAGATTGTAGAGATGCATAAATAAATGTTCTGATACTGAACTTACGCTGAATATAAAACCTCCCGATGAGATGTGTCTTGCTTCATCATCGGGAGGTTGTTTCATTGATTGGTATAGCTTTGGGTTACTTTGTGATGAATACCCTTATTTCTCCAATGCTTTCATTAATTGTTCTTTCATGGCATCTACCCCGGGAAATCCTGTTTGTTTATAAGTGATATTTCCTTCTTTGTCCACAACAAAGTAAGTAGGGACACCCCGGATGTTGAGTTTCTCACCCAGATAACTCCATTGTTCTTTTGTCACACGGAAATGCTCTCCGTGAATATCAGGAATCATGTTCTTCCAAGTTCCCAATGGAGACGTTTCACCTGTAATGTAAAGGTAGATGATATCTTTGTCTTTCAGTTCTTCTTTCATAGGGAGGATTTCTTTGTTGGCAGAACGGCATGGACCGCACCAGGTTGCCCAAAAATCGACTAGCAAGGTATGGCCGCGAAATTTGGAGATAATAGATGGAAATAAATCTTCGTTAGATACTTCTCCGGCGTCATTGATGGTAAATCCTGTTTTCTTTTTATTTATTTCTATTTGCTTCAGTAGGTCACTGTTCATAACCAGAACCACTTCATTGTATGCTGAAGGCATGGTAACTAATTCTGCCTTTTGTTCATCGTTGAGTGGATTGAGGTCTCTCATGGAAACTCCGATCATATGTGCCTTTAAATTTTGGGTCAGGAAACCGGCTGCTGTATGACTATCCAGGTGCTTAAGTATTTTATCATTGATGCCTACACGGCGTATGATGTCAAACAATGCAGGATATCTGCTGTTGTAGCACGCTTTGGGCGAAAGAATAGATGTGAAGTCCAGAAGCCCTTCATAATATCCTTGGGGAATGTTTATCTGAGTTTCAGCATAATATTTGTTTGCTTTCTCTCCTTCCAGTCCATTAGCCATGATATAGGCTAATTTCAGGTTCCTTTCGGTTTCGATCACCTTTAGTGCGGCAGACAATTCGAGATCAGTGTTGATTATCTCTTTATAGGCAGGGCTGCCTTTCGACTGCATGATTTGTTTTTTGAATTCGGGCAGCCGGGCAAGTATTTGAGCCTTGTACTCTTCGGCTGTTTTCCCGTTCAGTTGTTTTATTTGTTGTTGATAGTCCTCGTAGCTGTTGCCTTCAGTAAAACTGAAACTCATGGGATTATCCGCTAGTTCTTGCTGCAATCCGGCTAAGTATCCTCCATAATAGACTTCTTTTCCGTATGGCTTTTCTGCTTGGCGAAGGTGAGATTGCTTTCGGGCGTTTTCGCGGAGATTGATGACAATAGAAGTGGTTTCTCCCGGTGCCAGTAAGTACTCGATGGTTCCAAAAGGAAACATGATCGTACACGGAGTAATCATGAAAACATTCATTTCATGATAAAATGTTCCATCGTCCTGAATTCGAATTTTTCCTTCCTGGGCTCCTTCCCTTATGACATCCTGGTAGTAAAGACTACCTTTGTCGGGCATTCCTTTTTGGTAGTCAAGGATTCTTCCTTTCAGAATAGCCTTGTCGTATTTGACAATGGGATCGGGCAGCGTCATTTTATGGTCTGCTTTTGGAACTATAACATCCTTAGGTAATTTGAATTTGCCGAATGACTTCTTGTCCAATTGTATCCCCCATATTTTATATGCCCCTTCAAAGTCTCCTTCGGAGAAATCCAGCCGGGTCACATTCTGAGGAATAGGTGGAAAAGTTAGTTGGAACTCGGCTTCGCCGGATTCCGGCATCCAGAATTCTTTGTCCAGTGTAATACCTATTCCTTTCCGGATGGGGTATAAGATACCGTTATTATCTTTCAAAACACTGCCGGTTGCAATCTTTATCCAGTATTTAGGGCGATAGAAAGCCTTGATATATACCGTTGTGACTGTGTCACTCATCACTATTTTGTCTATCTCTATACTTGAGGAGTTTTGAGCTAAAAAGGGAGGACGTTCTACGATTCTGTCTTTAGCTTGTGCCATGCAAAGCATACCTAGCAGCATACTTATTATTAATGCGGATCTTTTCATATGAATAGGTTTTATCTCCAACAAATGTAATCATATTATTGTAATTTATTTATGTAATTATAGAAAAAAGGAGCAGAATCGCATGCGATTGCTCCTTTTTCTGTTATTTGTCAAGAGAATAATGCTATTTCCGGTTTAGCTTATTGGAGTCGGAATGTGATAGGGAATGTATATTCCACGGCAACGGCTTGGCCGTTCTGTTTGCCCGGTTCCCATTTCGGCATACCCCGCACCACGCGAATCGCTTCAGCATCCAGCCAAGCTGACGCACCTTTTAATATTTTTATATTTGACACGTTACCGTCTTTGTCAATGACAATTTGGACGAGTACTTTTCCTTGTTCCTTGTTCTGCTGGGCCATAGTTGGGTACTTTATATTTCTGGCTAAGTAGCGCATTAATCCTTCCTGTCCTCCGGGAAATTTAGGCATTTCATCTACGACTTTGAAAGTCGGCTCATTATTGGGCACCTCTTCTTTAGGTCCATAGCCTACCACTACAACCTCTTCAAACTTTTCTATTGCTACTGCCTCGGGAGTTTCTGCTGGTTTTGCAGGTTCCGGACCAGACAAACGGAAAGTTACGGGAACGGTGAATCTTACGTTCACAGCTTGTCCTCTTTGTTTGCCGGGTTTCCAATGGGGCATGGCGGCAATCACACGTTCTGCTTCCTTGTCGAGATAGGGATCTACGCCCCGAACAGTTTTAACGTCGGAAATGCTACCGTCTTTTTTGACTACAAACATCACAATCACACGTCCTTGCTTTCCATTTTCATGGGCTGTTGCCGGATATTTGATATTCTTGGCAAGATATTCCATCAGTGCCGATTGTCCACCAGGGAAGTCGGGCATCTCTTCTACCACTTCAAATACGACAGAATCGTTTACAGTAGCACTTTTAACGGGTGCCGGAGGGGGAGGAGGAGCTACCTCTTTTGTTTTCTGCGTTCCTTTCTTATCCTGTAATGTCGCTACTTCCGTCATTCCGTCGGGAAGTTCCGGACCATTGGCGAGTTCAGCTTGAGAAACACTTTGCTCTGTCGGTGTTCCCATCACTTCCTTAGCAAATTCTTTCGTTGTGCGGGCTACTACTTCGATGTTGCTGATAATCATCAACAGGGCAGCCAAGGGAAGGAACATCAGATACTTAGTCCTTCCTATTTCTTTGGTTCTTCGTTTATTCATCATTTTGATACGATTTTTAAGTGGTAAAACATTGAAACTATTAGATAAATTTGCTGCAGCCTTGTGATGTGCCAGTCCCAACAAGTGGTACTGGTATGATTTACTATCATGCCCCGTCTCCAATACGCGGTGATCTGCCATGTATTCCAGATTTCCTCTGACTTCTCGTTTCATTAGCCAGATGAAGGGATTGAACCAGCAGAAAATGCACATAAACTCACTGATAAGTACGTCTGCTGAGTGGTATTGACGGGCATGGGTTTCTTCATGCGTGATTATTTCGCTGATTTCGGATTCCGTATGCGATTCCGGGTGTATGAATATCCAGTGAAAGAAAGAAAAAGGTCCTGTGCCTGTCTTTAATATATGTACGCGTGATCCCTGTATCGTGCTTTTCGGACATAGGAAATGCAACCGTATGATACTGCCTAGCTGGATTAAAAAGCGTATGGCAAGGAGCAATACACCACTCCAGTAGATAACTTCCAGAATTTGTGGGATTAGTTCCTGCCAGGTGACGGTTGTTTCCTGTGGTGCCTCAATGATTTGCTCCGGAAGAATGATTGTGGCATAAAGATCCGCCATTGCCACCATAGGCTCCTGTTCCTTTATCCACTCTTGAATATTCAATAAGGGATAAAGCAGGGAAATGCCGAAGAAGCATAACAAAGCGGTTCGTCGCCAGTGAAAGAAGGTGTCTTTATGAAAAAACAACCGATAGAAAGCGTAAAACAATGCGATTGCTACGTTTATCTTTAGGAAATAGGCTAGTTCCGGAGTCATATCGATAAAGTTTCAGTTTATTTTTCTTTTCCTTTCTCTATCAGTTCGATAATGTCTTTAAGGTCATCAGTGGATATCTTTTGATCTTTTGCAAAGAAAGAAACCATTTCCTTATAAGAATTCTCGAAATAGTTGCGGACTACTCCACTCATGAAGTGGCGTTTGTATTCATTTTCACGAATTGCGGGAGTATATTGATAGGTATTTCCTATATGTTTCGATTTTACGTATCCTTTCCGCTCGAGATTTTTCACGATGGACGCAACGGTAGTATAAGGTGGCGCCGGTTGCGGATACTTAGATACGATGTCCTTTACGAAACAGTCCTGTAACTCCCAAATGTAGATCATTACTTCTTCTTCTTGTATAGTTAACTTTTCCATGGAGATGATGTTTAATTACGATTCTTTCGCAAAGCTACGAATATTTCGTAATAAAGCAATAGTTAGATGGTTAAATGTTGTAAATGCCTATAGGAAAGGTGTCTGTTTGCGGGTAAACTCCCTTTGGCTTACGTGGTATGAAAATAATGTGGATAAAAGTTATTTTCGTCCAAATAAGCAATCTTTCGGACATTTAGGTGAACAAAACTGCTTTCATCTTTTTTTATATAAAATAAATGAAATACTTTTGTAGAGCATAAAACGAATGTTAATAAAAGAAGGGTGCGTTTCAATACAAATCAATGTTTGGAAAGATTCCCCGTACTCAATAAAGAAACTATTAACTATGCAGCCCAGAGGGAGGAGGGAGGCGAACTAAAAAATGACAGATATGAAAAAAGGTTTGATTTTTGTGCTGTTTGCACTTGTTTCTATCGTTTCTTATTCTCAGATTTCCTGGAATGCTAAGGTAGGTATGAACATGAGTAATTTCACAGGAGACGCTGATACGGATATGAGAGTAGGTTTTAATCTTGGAGTTGGAATGGAGTATCAGTTTACTGATATGTGGTCTCTTCAGCCTTCTTTGATGTTTACTCAGAAAGGTGCCAAATTAGGCGATATGAAGGCTAATCCGATGTATCTGGAATTGCCGGTAATGGCTGCTGCAAGATTTGCTGTAGTAGATGGACAAAACGTAGTTGTAAAGGCCGGTCCGTATCTGGCATGCGGTATTGCAGGCAAATACAAGATAGCTGGTGTGAAAGAAGATTTCTTTGGTGATAATGGTGGTGGCAAAAGATTTGATTTTGGACTTGGAGTAGGTGTTGCTTACGAAATCAACAGATTCTTTGTCGATCTGACAGGAGAATTTGGCTTGACTAAAGTCTATGATGCCAGCGGTTCTCCTAAAAATCTGAACTTCTCCATCGGAGTAGGTTACAAATTCTAATTGAATCATATCCTCTTTATAATACCATTCATAAAGTCCCCTGCCCAATCGATGGAGCGGGGGACTTTTCTATTTCTTCTCCATAAAGAAACTCTCTCTTCCTATAAAGAAAAACGATGTATACCTCCGCAGAAGAATACATCGTATTTAACTCTCTCTCTTAATAGTCTCAATCGCTGATCTGTTTGGCCAGATTCGCTTTTTCTTTTAGTTCTTTATATCGTTCTATTGCATGTTTCCGACTCATCAGTATCTGCCAGCGATATACCCAGCAAGTGGTAAGGAAATAAACACCTGCTTGTATCCACAAGGCTTTATATTCAAAGGCGACTTCACTGAGTGTAGCTCCCATATTATTGATTTTCACAAAGCCATTGATACCGAATGTAGACGGGAAGATGTAAGATACATATTTCCAGAACGGAGGAATTGCCGCTCCCGGCCATGAGATGCCGGAAATAAACAGCAACGGTACGGAGGTGAATACAAAAATCAGCATACAGGTTTCCCGGTTGCGAATGGCAATGGAGGTAGTCATTGCAAAGAAAATGCAGGCTGCCAGATAGGGGACAACGAATAGTATCAGTGAACCGGGTTGTCCGATCTGGTTGAGGCTGAATAGTCTTGGCACGATATACAGCACGTAAAACGATACCAGTACGTATACAAGGAAATAACTCAATCCTTTGCCAAGCACAATTCGTAGTGTACCGTTATAATGTCGGTTGATGGGCACAAGATCCTTAAACCGGTTATTTTCACGGGCGGTTCCCGCTGCAAGTCCGATGCCGAGCAATAATGTTTGCTGTATAATCAATACCAGTACGGCAGGAATCAGGAAGGCTGCAAAACCTGCTGTGGGGTTGAATATGGAAATCTCTTCATATTCTATCGGGTAGCCGGTGATTTCATCCTGTCGTTCGGTCGTGTTACCGCTACGCGCGATCTTTATATCTTTATTCATATCCAGTGAAACTGCTGTATTGGCGATCAGCATGGATTTATAATACAACAATCCGCTCATATCGCAGTAGATGCTGACTTGTGTCTGCTTCCCTTTGGCAATGTTGTCACTAAAATCTGAAGGTATATAGATAATGCCATAGGCGAGGCGGTTCTTCAGCATCTGCTTGGCTTCCTCCATATCGGCACAATAGGCAATGATCTGAACGTCCGGTGTAGCATCCACTTTTCTGAGATATTCGCGACTCAGGGATGAATGCGAGTCATCGACTACAACGGCAGGAACTTCGCGTACTACTTCATTGTCATAGATAAAGCTGTACAATAACGGATAACCGAGTGGGACGAGAATAAAGAAAATCAGTACCCCCTGGTCACGGAAAGTTGTCTGGAACTCCCGCTTCCAGATATAAAACAGGTCGTTGATGCCTTGGGCTATCTTATCTTTAAATTTTATATCTTTCATTAGGGTATGTATTTATAGTAAACCAATGCTTCTTTCAAGCGGTGGACCACAAAGAAAGGAAGCATCATGAATATTAGTAATGCCATATAGTTGGACCATGAATAGGCCATACTGTACCCGTTGAGCGCCTGATCTACGTAAATCAGGAAATAATGACGTAACGGAAACAGATTACTCAGAGCCTGCAAGACAGGATTCATCGCCATCACCGGAAAAGAAAAACCGGAGATAGAGAATGAAATCACTCCCCACAAGGAGGCGAAACTTAATCCGAGGCGGAGTGTAGGCAGTGTACCTATCATGACAATACCGCAGCACTGGGATGCCAAGACGAGGCAGAGTGTGGCGAATATCATCGGAAAAATGCCGCTGTTGCAAGGGAAATGCAGAAAGCCATACAGGTATACATTATAGAATATTCCCATTATGAAGAAGACTACCGTATGCGGGAGCAGTTTGCCTGCCAGTGCGATGTAAATGGAATTGTTGCTCATCCGCAACCATTCACGGGCGGTACGGTCTTTGATTTCTACACCAATAGAATAAACGGTGACCATAAAAATAAGCAGCATGAGTACTCCCGGTATCAGTGTGTTACACAGGTATACCGAATAATTCAGCCATGGATTGTTCAGTGGATGCGTGTCTATTACGATTGGTTGCAGGAAACCCATTGCCTGATCTTCCGTAGCTCCTTTGGCATACAGTATACTTCTGGCAGCAGAGCCGGCAGTAAGTTCTCCCATCATTTTCATATCTCTGAATAGCAAAGAGCCCGCAATCAGATAGGAGTAATTGGTATAGAAAGAGATTTTGGGTTGCCGCTGGCTTTGTGCTTCTGCCGACAAGCCTTTCGGGATATAGAAGAAACCGTAAATTTTTCCTTCCTGCACAGCGATGCGCGCATCCGTAACATTGCTGTAATGAGCTATGACACCTGTTTGCGAGAAAGCATCCAGATTGCGGACAATGTTGCGTGAAGTAGACGAGTCGTCCATGTCTACCACGCCCGCCGGAAGATTCTGCGGAAGTCCCGAATCCATCAGGGTCGTGAAAAATAGGTAGCAGAACAATGGAGCGATGACCATGCAAAAGAGATAGAGCGGGCGTGATACTAACCGCCTGCACTCCCTCTGCATGACTTGCCATAAGGCTACATATTTCTTCTTTCTCTCTTTCATGATTATTTGTTAATGATGACGGACATACCCGGACGAAGATTTTCCACTTTTTCCATCGGAGAAGCTTTGACTTCAAATGTCTTCAGGTCGAACTGACCGGTAGTTTTGGTTGCTTTCCAGGCGGCGTAAGTACCTAAGTCTTTCAGATAGTATACTTTGAGTCTGACTGTTTTATTATCCAGCGCGGGAACAACAGCTTCAAATTCTGCTCCCATAGTCAGGTTTTTGAGCAAGTCTTCGCGTACGTTGAAAGTCACCCACATATCATTGAGTTCGGCTATGTTCATGATAGGAGCACCTGTGCCTACCAATTCGCCTACTTTCGGGAAAATCTCGGAAACTTCTCCGGCAGCCGGAGCAATCAGATAGGTTTCCTTAATGTAAGATTCTACTTCGGCAACAGCTCCTTTGGCACGGTTCACCAACGCTTCGGCAGCCATCTTGTCTTCACGTTCCGCACCGTTCTTTGCCATAGTATATTGTGCTTTGGCAGCTTTCTCAGTAGCGATGGCAGCGTCGCGTTGTGCGGTTACTTCGTCCAGCTTTTGTGCGGGCATCACTCCTTGTTCATACAGGTTCTTGACTCTCTTGTATGATTTCTCGGCAATTGTAACACCGGCCTGAGCTTTCTGCCACATTTCATAGGCTGCCTGAATCTGTTCCTCACGTGCACCTTTGATTGCTTTTTCGTTTTGTGCCTGAGCGGCAGCTTCGGCGGCACGTGCCTGCTCCATTTTAGCCACTACATCGGGGGCTTCCAGAATAGCCAGTGTATCTCCGGCATTTACGCTTTGTCCTTCTTTCACACGAAATTCCAGTATACGTCCCGGAACTTTGCTTGAAACGCGGTATTCGGTAACTTCAGCCTGCCCCTGAATAATTTCAGGACCTTTGCGGAGCATGAAAAAGCCAACGACTGCAACGATTGCAATAACTCCCAGTAAAGTAAGAAATGCAAGCAGCATATTGCTGTTTTGTGATTTTATAGGTGCCATATTATTGATGAATTATAAATTACGAATAATAAATTGATTGAATACCTCAGTCTTTAATTGTCAATAGTCAACTGTCCATTATTTCAGCGTTCCCAAAGACTTCTTCAGATAAATCTCCGTCAGCTTCACGTCGATTTGTGCGTCAATCTTTTCCGATTGGGCGGACAGCCATGCCGTTTGTGCTTCCAGGACATTGCTGGTGGCAATGACCCCTTCTTTGAAGCCTAAGGTGGCATAACGGAGATTTTCGTCAGCCTTTTCCATATTCTTGGTTGCCATTACCAGTTTTTTGCTGGCTTCCTTTACTTTAAAAGCGGATTGGTTAACTTGCAATTCGATCTTTTCTCTCGCATCCTGAAGCTGATATTGTGCGATTCGTGCTTCTGCCTTGGCGGCTTTGGTCTTGTAAATGCCTTCCCCCCAATGCCAGATAGGTATCTGTACCATAACGCCCACATTCCACATTCCTTTGAATTTATTCTCAAAGCTGTTGAATACGGAAGGATTGGTCACCATATAATTTCCCATCAACGCAATGGACGGAAGATGTTCGGCGCGGGTAACATTTATTTTCTGTTTATAAATCTGAGTAGCCAGTTCAAGGCTGCGTATCTCCGGACGGTTGGCGTAAGCGGTGGACATGTCGAAGTGGGTCTCCGGTGTGAGCAGTGGAATGTCCTCCATATTTTCGTCTGCCAACGTGATAGGAGAGCTGAGATCAATGCCACATAGTTGACACAACAACATTCGGGCCAGGCTTAATCCGTCTTCCACTTTAGTCAGTGTCATTTCCGCTTCGTTGACTTTCACACGCACGGACAAACCGTCGGCTTTTGTGGCAACTCCTTCGGCAATCATCTTTTCCACATCGCTGTCCAGCTGCTGCAAAAGTTTGAGATAGCCTTCGGCCAGTTTCTTCTTGTTCACTAAGGATATGACTTGCCAGTAAGCCTGGTCAGTGCTCATGATAACCTCCTGCATGCCTCCTTGATGTTGCTGTTGCGCTAATTCTTCGGCATACTTTGTGATTTTATTATATGCACGGATTTTGCCGCCCATGTATAATGGCTGTGTCAGCGTGATGGCACCTGCATATACATTTCTCGTATCGGTGCGGAGTGCATCGACCAGTGAACTTCCGGCTTCATTAAAAGCCGAAGTCAGGCTAGCGCCCAAGGCTGGAATCTGGGATGCAATTTCCGGATGTAATTGAGCGATAATTCCTGCGGCTTGTTGTAATGGACCGGCCAGATTAGTCCCCAATCCCGAAAGCGCCGCTTTCTGGTCATTGTTCAATAATGAAAATTCTTTTTGATTTCTCATGTAAGTTCCCGTAGCCGAGAAACTGGGCAGGTAGTTGGTAAATGCAGCTTTGTGCTGATAATGAGCGGCATTTATTTTTTCATTGCTTATCAACAGATCTTTGTTGTTGGCAAGAGCTAATGCGCGGCAACTATCTAGGCTTAGGAAGCTTTGCGCTTTTACTATAAAAGTCAGGCTCAACAGAATTGTCAGAAGAAATAGTTTTTTCATCGCATCTTACATATTAATAAGGTGATACTTCTTTTTTAAATAACCCCGTTATCATATAAATTGTTTATTGAAATAGTTCATTTTTTTGTACTTGTTGACTTAAACAATAATTGCATAAACAACGATGCAAATGTATGTGCTTTCTGTGAAAACGCAAAATGAATTAGCTTTTTTTAAATGCTTCTCTTTGGAAAATATGCTATACTTGTATTTTGAAACATGATAAACATACTATAATGTTATTAAATCTGACAGAAGAACAAATCACTCAACTCGCTCCGGACGCTGCGTCTGTCAAAGCAGGAAAAGGGTTGGCGAACCGGACTAAGTGGGTACTTCTGGAGCATAGTGACCGCGCCATCTGGGGACACTGCCAAGGAAGTGGAAAAACGCCTTATCAAACAGTAGTTGATACAAAGAATATTGCATTCAAATGTTCTTGTCCCAGCCGTAAGTTTCCGTGTAAACATGGGTTGGGGCTTTTATTTATGTATGCTTCCCATGCTGATCTTTTCAAGGAAGCGGAGGAACCGGACTGGGTAACGGCATGGCTCTCCAAACGTGAAGAGAAGGCGGAGAAGAAAGAACAGAAAGAGAAATCGGAAACTCCGGTGGATGAAGCGGCACAGGCCAAGAGGCAGGCCGTGCGCCATCAGAAGGTACTGGCCGGAATTGATGATCTTCAGATCTGGATGAAAGACTTGCTCCGCAACGGGCTGCTGAATATCCCGGAAAGAGCATATACACTATTTGAACCCATATCCCGCAGGATGATTGATGCGCAGGCCGGTGGATTGGCGGGCAGGTTACGATCGCTACAGGAAATCAATTACTATACGGACAGTTGGAAATATGAGCTTACCGACAAATTGAGTAAACTGTATCTTCTGACAGAAAGTTATAAGAATTTGGATTCTCTTTCTGCTGAGTGGCAAACGGAAATCCGTACTCAGGTAGGATATCCGCAGGCGAAGGAAGAAGTGATGTCCGGCGTGCCGGTGGCAGACCAATGGATCGTTTTGCATACCAGAAGCCGGAAAATAAATGAGCTGCGGACAGAAACTTTCTGGTTGTACGGGAAGTCCAGTCACCGTATGGCCCTCTATTTAAACTTTCTGGCTCCCGGAGCGTTGCCGGAATTTAATATGGTTCCCGGTGGCGTCTATGAAGGAGAGTTGTATTTTTATCAGGGCGTTGCTGCCTTGCGTGCCCTGCCCCAAAACATGAAATGGCTGGATAGTACCTTCCTGCCTTCATTGTGTTCCGATATACCGGTTGCCATGCAATCTTACAGAACGGTTATGCAGACTCATCCGTTTGCGGAGGAAGTTCCTCTCTTGGTGGACAATGTCAGACTGGTAACAAGCGGAAATACGCACTATCTACAGGATGCCGCAGGTATGGCCGTTACGGTGCATATCGAAGAGACTGCACGTGTTGACATACTGGCTATAACAGGCGGAAAACCCTTCTCGGCTTTTTTGCTGGCAGACGCCGTTTCCTGTGAATTGAAAACAATCTGGTATCAATCTGAATTTTATTTTTGGAAAGATGAACTTAACTGATCATATCATCAATGTGGCATTGCTTGGCACTGCCACCCGTGAACTGATAACGACTGATTTTCCGGAAGAGTTGCAAGAAACTCTCCGCGACATTCAGGCGAAAGCAGAGGATGCGGAAGCTCTCTTCTATCAGCAGTCCGCTTTGGGCTTTGCCTTTGCGCGTGCCGGAGTGGAGGCGCAATCCATTGCAGGAGTTGCAAATGTGACAGAAGCTCCGGAAGAAGACAAACCTTACTTCCTCCGTGAAGTGGGAGAGTTGCTTACTTCCCTGTATCTCAATAAAAATCAGTATCTTTTGCTGTATGCTTACCGGAAAGCTGCCGACAAAGGAAAATTGATCCCTCCTGCCTATCTGCAAACTTTATTGCGAAGAGCTTTTGACCGGAATAATCCCTACAGGTATGAGGAACAGCACTGGCTGTCTCTGCTGACAGGGCAAAGAGGACGTTGGCTTCTTCCGCAAATGGGATTTCCTGTATGGGGAGAATCCGGCAACGAAACTTGGGAAACCGCCTCTCACGAAGAACGGAAACGAATGTTGACTAACCTGCGGAAAAATAGTCCGGAGCAGGGGCTTGCCTTATTGCAGACCGAACTGAAGAATGAGTCGGCTGCCCATCGGGATGAACTGATTCAGTGTTTGCGGTGGGGGTTGAGTAAATCAGACGAAGCATTCCTGCAAGAGATCGTGGCGACTGACCGGAGCAGTAATGTCAAAGAAACGGCCCGGCGATTATTGTGTAGCCTGCCGGACTCCGAACTGGTGAAAATATACGAAGAATTATTGCGGGGGAAATTACATTTCAATTTCCTTTTGGGATGGTCGTATGATAAGATTGAATTTACCCCTGAAATGAAGAAACTGGGACTTGAAGAGGTGAGTTCCAATAAAAACGAGAAGGATGATCGTTTCTTGTTACGCCAGTTGGCGGAACGTGTTCCATTAAGTTTCTGGAGTGAGTTTTATGACTGTCCGCCGGAGAAGGCTGCCAGCAAACTGGCGAAGAACCCTCCTTTTCAGAAACTGTTCGACCTGTCGAAACCGATCCTGAATTTCAGCGACTCCGGTTGGGCATATCATACCTTGAAGGAGAATGCGGATGAAAAAATGGCGGACGCGTTGATGGGGTTATTGCCTTCCTCCCAACGGGAGGAAATAGCTTTTCAGTCAGAGAGAGGCGGCTATATTCCGGATAGCTGGTTCAACGAAGACGGCATCGGATGGGGAATGAAATTCTCCACCCGTGTATTCCAGCGGATGCTTCGGAATAATTACTATCTCCCTAAGGAGACAGCCGAACGACTGGCATTATACTTCCCGTCCGAGATGAGAAAACCCATCGAACAGACAGCGCTTTCAATGGCCGCACAAGAGAATAATACCTCCACCCGTTTTTCCCGGTTGATGATGGAATACATGGATTTGAAGCAGAGAATAGATACCTTATTAAATAATGACTAATAAAAACAGAAAGAAGATATGAGCACTTTATTAAGACAACATGCTGAACAGCAATTTGCAGAAGAACTTCACGAATTGAAACAGAATGAAACAAATCCCGTTCCGGAGAATTGGGAGATGTCTCCGCAGTCAGTGGTTACCTACCTGATGGGCGGTAAATTGAAAAACGGATTTGAAGTTTCTCCTAAATATATAGGTAACCGTCGTCTGATGGAAATAGCTGTGGCAACCCTTGTCACCGACCGTGCGCTACTGCTTTACGGACTGCCCGGAACTGCGAAAAGCTGGGTGAGCGAGCATATTGCCGCTGCTATTTCCGGTGATTCCACTTTGATAGTGCAGGGTACGGCCGGCACCGGTGAAGAAGCGATCCGTTATGGGTGGAACTATGCCCGTTTGCTGGCGGAAGGTCCGAGTGTGGGAGCATTGGTGCAAACTCCGGTTATGAAAGCTATGCAGGAAGGTAAGATAGGCCGTATTGAGGAGCTGACACGCATCGGTTCCGATGTGCAGGATACACTGATCACCATTCTTTCTGAAAAGACATTGCCCATCCCGGAGCTGAATACAGAAGTACAGGCAATCCGCGGTTTCAATATCATCGCTACTGCTAATAATCGGGATAAGGGAGTCAATGATCTGTCAAGCGCCTTGAAACGCCGTTTCAATACGGTCATTCTTCCCTTGCCGGATTCTATTGATGAAGAAATAGATATTGTGCGCCGACGGGTAGAGAGCTTTGAGAAAGTAATGCAGCTCCCGGCTGAAAAGCCTGCTTTGGAGGAGATTCGCCGTGTCGTTACTATCTTCCGTGAACTTCGTCAGGGCGCCACTGCCGACGGTAAGACGAAACTGAAGACTCCGAGCGGAACGCTTAGCACGGCAGAGGCTATTTCGGTGG
Source organism: Bacteroides sp. HMSC067B03 (assembly GCF_001811315.1). Classification (NCBI taxonomy): domain Bacteria; kingdom Pseudomonadati; phylum Bacteroidota; class Bacteroidia; order Bacteroidales; family Bacteroidaceae; genus Bacteroides; species Bacteroides sp. HMSC067B03. Next base: position 77,243 of record NZ_KV804509.1, read on the forward strand.
TAAACAATGGACTGGCGATGGCAGGTTATTTCGGTGACGGAGAAATTCATGCCGAAGATCTCGTATCCGGTATTTTGGGTGCAGTGGTCAAAGACCCCGTACAGGATAAAGTCGTTTGGCAGGAATATATGGAAACGGTCGTGAAGAATCGGGACGGCTGGAAAGATATTTACCGTGCTTCAAGGGATATGATTTAAAAAGAAAGGAAGAAATGGCTATTCATTTACTAGGCATCAGGCATCACGGTCCCGGCTCGTGCCGCAATGTGCTGAACTACTTGCAGGAACTGCAACCGGATCTGATTCTGGTAGAAGGTCCGGCAGAAGCCGAAGCGCTGCTGGCCTGTGTGGAAAATTCGCAGATGACGCCTCCGGTAGCTTTGCTGGCATACCAGCCGGACGAGCCTCAGAATGCAGTGTTCTACCCTTTTGCGGAGTTCTCGCCCGAGTGGCAGGCGATGCGTTATGCCGTACAGAACCGGATACCTTTCCGCTTTTTCGACTTGCCTCTGGTCTATTCGCTGGCTCTTCGGGCACAAAAGACCTCTGAACAGGAGACGGAAACGACCGCTGAAGTCGCAGAAGCCGGCGACCCGTTCGACTGGCTAGCTCATGCCGCAGGATTTACTGATGGTGAATCCTGGTGGGAAACTATGATTGAACACCGGCAAGAACCTGCCGATATCTTTCAGGCGGTACAAGAGGCTGTGACTGCTCTTCGGGAAGAACTTCCGGGGCACACCTCTCCGCGTGACCTGATACGTGAAGCGTGGATGCGTAAAATGATACGTGCGGCACAGAAGGAGAATTTCGAACGCATTGTCGTCGTCTGTGGTGCATGGCATGTACCCGCACTGGACGATATGCCCAAAGTAAAGGACGATAATGAACTACTGAAGGGACTTCCCAAAGTAAAGGTAGAATGTACATGGATTCCGTGGACGTATGACCGGCTTGCTTTCCGCAGCGGGTACGGTGCGGGAATCGAATCTCCGGGCTGGTATCATTATCTCTGGCATCATCCGGAGGATGATGGCACGCTTTGGGTGAGCCGGATCGCCTCTCTGTTGCGGCAGAAGAATATGGATATCTCGGTAGCCCATGTTATTGAAACCGTCCGTTTGGCACAGGTGACGGCTGCTTTGAGAGATCTGCCTTATCCTTCTCTGAATGAATATAACGAAGCCGTCACTACGGTGATGGGCTTCGGAGATGATATTTTGTTGCAGATTATCAAAGAAGAACTGATCATCAGCAACCGTTTGGGAAGTGTACCTGATGACGTTCCCAAAGTACCTCTGCTGGTAGACGTGGAGAAAATACAAAAACGTCTGCGTGTTCCGTTCACCGCCGAGATCAAAGAACTGATATTAGACCTCCGCAAGCCGAATGATCTGGAGCGAAGTATCTTCTTCCATCGCCTGCAACTGCTGGGCATCGACTGGACTATCCTCGGACGGATAGACGGGAAAGGTACTTTCAAGGAAAAATGGACCTTGTATCACAAACCGGAACAAATCATCCAAATCATTGAACGGGCTATCTGGGGAAACACGTTGATGGAAGCTACGCAGAAATATCTGCTGAAACAGATGGCGGAGATTCAGCATATCCCGGAACTGACAGCTTTGTTGAGTACGGTCCTCCCCGCCGATCTTCCGGTGCTGGTAGAAGCGATGACCGTACAGTTGGACCGTCTTTCGGCTGCTTCCACCGATATTCTGGAAATGATGGAGGCGGTCCCCGATCTGGTGAATATCGTCCGTTACGGAAACGTGCGTGATCTTGATTTCTCGAAGGTCGGTGATATGCTCGAAGCCATGATTGCTCGTATTCTTGCGGGTGGTGTATTGGTGTGTATCAATATCGATGAAGAGGCTGCCGGTGATCTTCTGAATAAATTGGTTGCCACGGACTATGCGCTCTCCATTCTGAATCGGGAAGAACTGAACCTGATGTGGCGCAATTTCATCGGTCAGGTACGTTCTTCTGCCAATGTGCATCCGTTGTTGTCCGGTTATGCTACCCGTCTGCTGAATGACAAAGGGGAAATCTCCGCAGAGGAGATGGAGACGACACTTAGTTTTTATTCTTCTGTAGGCAATGCTCCGGCAGATATGGCATACTGGTTCGAAGGCTTTTTGCGTTCATCCGGTTCGATCCTGTTGCTGGACGACCGTCTCTGGAATTTGGTGAATAACTGGGTATGTTCGCAGGACAAAGACACATTTATGGAGCTGTTGCCTGTATTGAGGCGTACTTTCAGCGAATTTACCTCTGCCGAACGCCGTAAGCTGGGTGAGAAAGCCCGTCGTACGGATTCTACGGGCACATCATCTGCCGTAGGAGCTTCGGTAACGGAGAATGAGTGTCTGAATCGGGAAGAAGCAAAGAAGGTAATCCCCGTGATTCGTCAATTATTGGGACTGGAAACAAAGTAAAGGAAAGAAGATGGAAGAAGAATTACTGAAAAGGTGGCGTCTGATACTGGGCGGCGATGAGGCTGACGGTACAGGCGTGACATTGAATCTGGAAGAACAGCGGATAGACCATTCTCTGGAAGCTGTATATGATAGTGACAGAAGAGGGGGGCTGGGTTCCTCGGCTCCCAAAGTAAGCCGATGGCTTGGAGATATCCGTGAGTTCTTTCCGCAGACAGTGGTACAAGTGATTCAGCGGGATGCTATAAAACGTCTGAATCTGACCAGTCTGCTTACCGAAAAAGAAATGCTGGAAACGGTCGTTCCCGATGTTCATCTGGTTGCTACTCTGATGTCATTAAGCCGGGTGATTCCCGAAAAGAATAAGGAGATGGCACGCCAGGTAGTCCGCAAGGTGGTTGAGGAGTTGCTTCGCAAACTGTCGGCTCCTACGCAACAAGCGGTAACCGGTGCTTTGAACCGTTCCAGCCGTCGCAGGAACCCGCGTTACAATGAAATAGACTGGAAAACGACCATTACCAAGAACCTGAAAAACTACCAACCGGACTATAAGACGATTATTCCCGAAATCCGTATTGGCTACGGGCGTAAGCGGAAAGCGATGAAAGACATTATCCTGTGTCTGGATCAAAGCGGTTCTATGGGGACGTCGGTCATTTATTCCGGCATATTCGGTTCTGTGTTGGCATCCATTCCGGCGGTATCTACCCGTATGGTGGTTTTTGATACGGCAGTCGTTGATCTGACGGATGATTTGCAAGATCCCGTGGATCTGCTTTTCGGGGTACAGCTTGGGGGAGGAACCGATATAGCCCGTGCGCTGACTTATTGTCAGGGAGTCATTACCCGTCCGCAGGACACGGTGATGGTGTTGGTGACTGACCTTTACGAAGGAGGAGACTCCAGAGAAATGAGAAAGAAATTTGTCTCGTTGGTCAATAGCGGTGTGCAGTTGATTGTTCTTCCGGCGTTGAACGATGACGGTGCTCCGTCCTACGACAAGGGGCATGCTGAGTTTCTCGCTTCCATAGGAGTGCCGACATTTGCCTGTACTCCGGATAAGTTTCCGGACCTTATGGCGGCTGCTTTGAGTAAACAGGACATTGGAATGTGGGTTTCTCAGAATGTAAAGAGTGAATGACAGCTATTGGATAGAAAAGAAAGAAGGCTGTCCCTCATAGTGGAGGACAGCCTTTCTTAGCTTATATAAATGTAAGGGGATTGCTAATTACAGAGCACCTACTTCTTTCAAAGCAGCGTTTGTTCCGTGAACAGCTTTTGCGCTGGCAGCGAACTTAGCTTTTTCGTCAGCGTTCAGATCCAGTTCAACGATCTTTTCGATACCGTTCTTGCCAAGGATTACAGGAACACCGATGCAAATGTCTGATTCACCGTATTCTCCTTCCAGATATACTGAACAAGGGATCATCTTCTTTTGGTCGTGAAGGATAGATTCAACTACGAATGCTCCTGCTGCCCCCGGTGCATACCATGCAGAAGTACCCAGCAACTTAGTCAGAGTAGCACCACCTACCATAGTAGCAGCAGCCACTTCGTTCAGTTTTTCTTCAGAGATGAAGTTAGTTACAGGCATACCTTTGTAAGTAGCGAAGCGAGTCAAAGGAATCATAGTAGTATCACCGTGACCACCGATAACCATACCTTCTACTTCGTTGGCGTTGCAGCCCAAAGCCTGAGACAAGAAATATTTGAAACGAGAGCTGTCCAGTGCGCCACCCATACCGATGATGCGGTTCTTCGGCAAGCCCAGAGCTTTCAATGACAGGTAAGTCATTGTATCCATCGGGTTAGAGATAACAACAAGGATTGCATTGGGAGAATATTTCAAGATGTTTTCTGCCACTGATTTAACGATACCAGCGTTTACACCGATCAGTTCTTCGCGAGTCATACCCGGTTTACGAGGAATACCTGAAGTAATTACAACAACGTCAGAGTTAGCAGTCTGAGCATAGTCGTTAGTGCAGCCTACTACAGTTGTGTCGAAACCCAACAGTTGAGCTGTCTGCATCATATCCATTGCTTTACCTTCTGAAACGCCTTCTTTAACGTCCAGCATTACTACTTCGTCTGCCACTTCATTGAAAGCAAGTACATTTGCACATGTAGCACCTACGTTACCTGCGCCTACTACGGTTACTTTTGACATAATACTATATATTTAAAAAGTTGATAATTTATTTCATGCTTTTTAGCGCGACAAAATTACAACGATAATCCTATTTAAAGAAATTTTTCCGTAATAATTTTCGTTAAAGAAAATGCCCAAGACTATGTTACTCTGTTACGAAATGATTACTTTTGTGCCCGTTATCGATTAACAATTGGAACTATGAACAAAAAAAGCCTTCTTATTGCAGCTGTAGCTGTTTTGGTGATAGCGATTATCGGCATCACTTATTTGTTGTTTACTGAAAAGAAAGCCAATCGCGAGCTGGTACAGGAATTTCAGTTGGATAAGGAAGATTTGGAGAATGAGTATAGCCAGTTTGTGCAAAAGTATGATGAGTTAAAGTTTACGGTAACTAATGACTCTCTCGCACTGTTGCTGGAGCAGGAACAATTGAAAACTCAACGATTGCTCGAAGAACTCCGTACCGTGAAAAGCTCGAATGCAACGGAAATCCGTCGTTTGAAAAAGGAGCTTGCCACTTTGCGTAAGATATTGGTAGGCTACGTCAATCAGATAGACTCACTGGACAGAATCAATAAACGCCAACAACAGGTGATTGCAGACGTTACGCAGAAATACAACACTGCTTCACAGCAAATCAGTACACTTTCCAAAGAGAAGGAGAATCTGGATAAGAAGGTGACACTGGCTGCCCAGCTCGATGTGACCAATATCCGTATCGAACCGCGCAATAAACGGGGGAAGGTTGCAAAGAAAGTGAAAGACATCGTGAAGCTGGCTATCAGCTTTACAGTCGTGAAGAATATTACGGCAGAGAATGGCGAACGTACCATCTATATACGTATCACCAAACCGGATAATGACGCACTGACCAAGAGTGCATCCAACACTTTCTCTTACGAAAACCGTACACTGACTTACTCCATCAAAAAGTATATCGAATACAACGGTGAGGAACAGAACGTGAATGTATTCTGGGATGTGGAAGAGTTTTTGTATGCCGGAAACTATCGTTTGGATATCTTCGAGGGCGGAAATCTGATCGGCTCTCAGAAGTTTACGCTGGACTAACCGATATAAATTCAAGAAAAAAATGCGCCAATAAGCAGTAAAAGGCTTTTTGGCGCATTTTTCTATTAGAAAAAGGTTAACTTTGTGAAAACTAATAGAATAATACGTATGAAAAAGCACTTGACTCAGCTACTGCTATCATTACTGTTTCTGGTGGTGACAGCCATGACTTGCGATGAACAGGATTTGGCTGAACCGATAGACATCTCCTGTACTTTGAAAGAAGTGGAGTTATATCATTGGGATAATGCAGGTGAGAAACCTAAGGAGGCTCTTGATAACAAAGTTCTCAAAGAAGCTTATATGATGGAGATTCGTTTGCTGACAGATGCGGGGGAAAAAGATCCGGAATCTTATGACGCCGATCATTATCTTCGCCATGTATTATCGGATGGCATCAAAAAGATTCAGATATTTACGGAAACAGCTTTTAATGAAGAATTTCCCGCAGGAGCAGAAGTCACTTCCTGCTTTTATGACTATCCAAAGACGTTTGTTAAAGATCAGCAGACAGATTATACTGTTAATGGAGGGGTTATATCCATGATAGATGAAGTAAACAAGATATATAAGGCGTTATTGACCATTCCCCAATCAGGCGGAGAGTTCCGTTTTCGTGTAGTGCTGACAATGGAAAGCGGTGAAACGGTTGAACGGCTGAGCGATCCGGTTACTTTCTATTAAATCTGCTGTCTATGAAGAAAATACATTTATTAGCCATGCTATTGTTTACTGCATGTGTTGTGCCTGTATCGCAGGCGCAGGAAAGCCTGTTTCTTAAAGATCCATCTACCAAGAATAAGTTGCTACAGTTAGACTTGGATGTGGGAACCTGTTTTGACCTGGCTTATCGGGGGAAGGGAAATATGTACACTGCAATGTCGGACCGGAAATCTGTGTTTCCTGCTATCAACCTTCGTTTGCAACATTTCTTTTCGCGTAAATGGGGATGGTATACGAATATCCGTTTGGGGATTCCCGTGAAATATAGGCGGGATTGTTATACTGAATTAGTCCATGCAGTCGAAGCGGATTACTATGTGAATAATCTCATACCGGGAACGCAAAAACCGGACGTTAATCCCTGTCTGGATTTTGGTGTTGCTTATCGCTTTGAAAATTCCCATTGGGCTTTTTATCCTCGTTTGGGGATTGGTGTGAATAGCATTTCCTATCAGCGTGTTTGTGCGGAACTAAAGAAAAAAGGAGGAAATGAATTATATAAGATAGAGTATAGAGGGGATGATGAAAGTAACTATGGTAGTGAGAGTATCGATGCTTTTATTCTTTCGGCAGGTATTACCGCCAACTATAAGCTCAGTCGAAATTGTTTTTTACTGTTGAATGTCAATTATATACAGCCATTGGGGAGATTTACTTATCGTAAATATGTAACAGACTTTTATACGGGAGAAAAGGTGGAGAGAGGAGTCTATAAAAGTTCTACATTCGCCCGTGATCTGAATGTAAGTGTCGGATTCGGATTCCCTTTTTATCTGGGAAGAAAGACTAATAGAAAATCACCGCATAGAGAAAGAACCAGGCAGCTAATGGAACAGAAACGGAAAACATACGGGTTGTTTCCGGGAAATAAGTAGCCATTTAATCATTTCTTTGCAATGATGAGCGAATAGAATTTAGCCTTTATACAAAGTTTGAAAAAGAAAAAACTCTGCCATTCACAACAATTGGATTAACATTCTTATGATATACTTACGTGTCAGCTAGTCTCTCTATAAAAATAAAAACTATAAATTGCTGTCATCTGTCACTTTGTTGGGTATAATATCTTGAATATGAGTGATTAATGAGGTGACGGCAGTAGGTGACGGCAGTGTGACGGCAAATTTTGCTGTCACACTGCCTTGTTTTCAATGGTTCCTTATGGTCTGTTTGTAGTTCTATATAGAGCTTTTTAGTTTCTCCCGTTTGAAACTTTTGTTTCTTCAGCTTGGAACTAAAGTTTCATCGGCTTGAAACTAAAGTTTCAAAGCCTTGAAACCAAAGTTTCGGACGCTTGAAAACATTGGTTCCAGCGTATGGAAACTAGTTATACTAGAGTGTATGATGTCAAAAGTCAATAGTAGCGAGTTCAGTGTAGTCGATGTGCGTGTGACGGCAATAGTTGTCATCACCGTGCCGTCACCTGTTGCCGTCACAGCGTTAAGCCTTGACTATGAGTGTGTTATTTGTGTTTTTGTGATGGGTGACAGCAGTAATTGGATAAACAATACATAGAGAGAGAAGCCGGTTGATACATCTATTATGATAGGATTTATCAGATTGATAATCGTTTAAGAGCTTTTTAGGTGCCTTAACAACAAAACAAGTGGCTGATTGTGTTATATTCCCTAAGTAACCAAATAAAAATAACAAGATTATGAAACAGAAAAGAGCTAAAATTGGATTTACCGGATGTGCCAAAGCGTATATCCGGAGTTTGCAGGAAGAAGGGCGCTATTCTACGGCACATGTGTATAAGAATGCGGTTCTTTCATTTACGAGATTTCATGGCAGTACGTATATTGCATTCGAGCAGATCACTCGCGAGTCTTTGCGACGTTACGGACAATACCTGTACGATTGCAAACTGAAACTCAATACGATCTCTACCTATATGCGAATGCTGCGCTGTATTTACAATCGTGGTGTGGAAGCTGGTATCGCCCGTTTTATCCCCCGATTGTTTCGTGATGTATATACCGGTGTGGATGTCCGGCAGAAAAAGGCAATACCTGTAAAGGAACTGCATACACTTCTTTATAAAACACCCCAGTCTAAGCACTTGCGGCGTACTCAGGAGATTGCCCGACTGATGTTCCAGTTCTGCGGAATGCCTTTTGCGGATTTTGCGCATTTGGAAAAGTCGGCATTGGCACAAGGGGTATTGAGATATAACCGTATCAAGACAGGCACTTCTGTTAGTCTTGAGGTGCTGGAGTCATCTCTGCCCACGATCAGTAAACTTCGCAATAATGACCCTGTTCGGGAAGATGGAACGAATTATTTATTCAGTATTCTGAGAGGGAATAAAAGCCCCAAAGGTGAAAGCATGTATAAAGAATACCAGTCGGCGCTTCGTCGGTTCAATAATCAGCTGAAAAGTCTTTCAAGGGAACTTCACTTAAAGTCGGCTGTCACCTCATATACCATCCGTCATTCTTGGGCAACGAATGCCAAATACCAGGGTATACCTATTGAAATGATCAGTGAATCATTGGGACACAAATCTATTAAGACGACTCAAATCTACCTGAAAGGTTTTGAACTGGAAAAGAGAACAGAAGCAAATCGGTTGAATTGTTTTTACGTTGAAAACTGCAATAATTAGAATAGAATATAATCAGAGTGCTGGCTATTAGTGTGTTATCATGTCTATTACTTCTTAGGTAACGGAAATAAATACGACGCAAAGATATATAAAAAGAATCTCATATCCCAAACTTATTATACATTATTTTATTTCTCTGACTTAAGAAAATAAAATAACACTATGAGAACACGAATACCACTGACTTCATGTTCCGAACCCTTATTGTTTGTCATCCGACAAAATCTCCTTCATAACCCTTTTATACAGTGCTTCTCGCAAAGGCCGCTGCCTTTTTCGCTTCTTTTCCCCTATGTGTAAAGTCCGGTAATGGACTTCCGTTACCTAAGAAGTAATAGATAAATGTAAGTAGTAAATTGTGACACGCAATTCAAACAACAAGCTCATTTTGCATGCCTTCTATTTACTTTGGTTCTGAATTTATCCATTGGGATATATGCTTGTAAAGGTACACACACACACAGTGACAAAATAAAGAGAATGAACATTGCTTCGATGTGGGCAATGTCTTAAAAAGGGTTTTTAGTTTACTTATTTAAAAGTAAAAGAAGAAATGGAAAGTTTATGGAAAGTCTGGTTCTCCAGAAGGAGAAAAGTGTATGTTCGGATAGCCCGTCGATATGGTTCCACTCCGTGGCGGGTGTATTATTTAGGACATGGAGGCAGGTGCAGGTCGCTCAAAGACATGCAGATATTGGAAGCGTTACAGCGGCAGGGAGTTATTTCGCATATTTACCCTTGGTGATAATTGACTGAAAAATACTTGGACATATTTAATTATGTGTCCGAAAGAAATATGAACTATTATAAAATATGGGGTGAGATGTTTTTCTAAAAAGGTTACTGTGAAGTACCCGAACGGGGATAAACCCTTTATAGCATGTGTATGTTTCCCACAACATGCTTATTGCTTATATAAACGGAGTCTCTTGGATGTCCGTTTTATATAATTGTTTGTTTTTGTTTAAGTACATTCTGTCCTGGTGAGGAAGGATGTACTTTTTTATGTCCGAAAGTCCGGAATCAGATAGTTACGAAGGTCCGGTCGGAAGATCAGCGCCTTCCGTCCGCTCCCCACATCATCTTGCTGCGGAGGGTATCGAAGAAAATATGATTGAACCGTTTCACTACTTTTATACTGTAGTCTGCCCGGCGAATGGTCAGTTGAGTTGTCTCCTTGCACGTTTCGCTGCTGCCGTCGATGGCAACGAGGAAGTTATGGCTGCGGCTTTCTACGTCCAGCGTGATTTCCCAGTCGTCACGAATGACGATAGGACGGACGTTGAGGCTGTGCGGAGCTACCGGGGTAATGGCGATCGTATTGGAATGAGGAACGATGATCGGGCCGCCTACGCTTAATGAATACGCAGTAGAGCCGGTAGGAGTGGCAATCACCAGTCCGTCTGCCTGATAAGTATTCAGATAAGCACCGTTGATCGCAGTGCGGATGCTGATCATGGAAGAACTGTCCCGCTTGAGCACCGCAATTTCGTTGAGGGCATAAGGCGATTCCTGGAGATTTCTGTCATTGCAGATAAGCTGCAACACACTTCGTTCCTCCACACTGTATCTGCCTGCCTGAATCTCTTCGAAAGTCACCTCCATCTCTTCGGGTGAAACATCGGCAAGAAATCCCAGCCGCCCTGTGTTGATGCCTAGAATGGGGATTTGTTTTCTACCCACCCGGCGGGCAGCTTTCAGAAATGTGCCGTCACCTCCGATGCTGATAACCATATCGGCTGTGAAGTCGTTGCCTTCGAGCAGGGCGTCGACAGGCACTTCCATTTTTAAATCTGCCGTCAGGAACTGGTAAAACTCCCGGCACATACAGATTTCCGCTCCCTGCTTCTTGAGAAGCTCGAACAGTCTGAGTGCATGCAAAAACTTTTTAGGCTGATACGTATTTCCGAAAATGGCAAATTTCATAAGCTGTTTCATTAGTTTCGGTTGCAAAATTGGCATTTTTTCTTGGATTTCTACTTTAAATAACCAAAAAAGAACTGAGAATGCGTTTCGTATTATTAGGCAACTAATAATAATATTTGTATTTTTGCGGCAAATATTGCGTAAAACTATGACTAAATTAAGTGTAAACATAAACAAGGTTGCTACATTGAGAAATGCACGCGGAGGGGATACCCCCAATGTGGTGAAGGTAGCACTTGATTGTGAAGCTTTCGGGGCTGACGGTATTACTGTTCATCCCCGTCCCGACGAACGCCACATCCGCCGGGCAGATGTATATGATCTGCGTCCGTTGTTGCGGACTGAATTCAATATCGAGGGCTACCCGTCGCCGGAGTTTATAGACCTGGTATTGAAAGTGAAACCTCATCAGGTGACGCTGGTTCCTGACGATCCTTCGCAGATTACTTCCAACTCCGGTTGGGATACAAAAGCAAATCTGGAATTTCTGTCGGAAGTTCTCGATCAGTTCAACAGCGCAGGCATCCGTACTTCCGTCTTTGTTGCCGCCGATCCGGAGATGGTGGAATATGCGGCAAAAGCAGGTGCCGACCGTGTGGAACTTTATACGGAACCCTATGCTACGGCATATCCGAAGAATCCGGAAGCGGCTGTTGCCCCATTTGTGGAAGCAGCCAAAACAGCCCGCAAACTGGGTATCGGCTTGAACGCCGGACACGACTTGAGTCTTGTGAATTTAAACTATTTCTATAAAAACATTCCTTGGGTGGACGAAGTATCCATAGGTCATGCCTTGATCAGCGACGCATTGTATCTGGGACTGGAACGTACTATTCAGGAATATAAAAACTGTCTACGCTAATGAATGTATTGATGTTATTGGCCCAGGGTGCCATGAATATGGCCGACTCGCTGGCAACTGCCAACCCGGTGCTGACTCCGGTCAGCGCTCCCGAGATGAATATGCTTGATATGGCTGTCAAGGGTGGTTGGATTATGATTGTACTGGGTGTACTGTCTGTAGTCTGTTTCTACATCTTATTTGAACGTAACTATATGATCCGTAAAGCGGGAAAAGAAGACCCGATGTTCATGGAACGGATCAAGGACTATATCCATAGCGGTGAAATCAAAGCGGCCATCCAGTATTGCCGCACGATGAACACTCCTTCGGCACGCATGATAGAAAAAGGAATCAGCCGTCTGGGGCGTCCTATCAACGATGTGCAGGTTGCCATTGAAAATGTCGGTAACATCGAAGTGGCCAAACTGGAAAAAGGACTGACGGTGATGGCAACCATTTCCGGTGGTGCTCCGATGCTCGGATTCCTCGGTACGGTGACCGGTATGGTACGCGCATTCTACGAAATGGCGAATGCGGGAAGCGGAAATATTGATATCACACTGCTTTCCGGCGGTATCTACGAAGCTATGATCACCACCGTAGGCGGTCTGATCGTGGGTATCATTGCCATGTTTGCTTACAACTACCTGGTGATGCTGGTAGACCGTGTAGTAAACAAAATGGAAGCTCGTACGATGGAATTTATGGATCTCTTGAACGAGCCTGCCCAAAAGTAACCCTGAGACGTTAATCACTATCATTAACCACTAATCAATAATAAAGTGGGATTAAAAAGAAGAAATAGAGTATCGCCCAATTTCAGTATGGCATCCATGACGGACGTCATCTTCCTGCTGCTGATATTCTTTATGATTACCTCTACGGTGGTGTCGCCCAATGCCATAAAGGTGTTGTTGCCGCAAGGCAAACAGCAGACTTCGGCCAAACCGCTGACAAGAGTCGTGATCGATAAAGACCTGAACTTCTACGCTGCTTTCGGCAATGAGAAGGAAAAGCCGCTGTCGTTGGACGAACTGACTCCGTTCCTGCAAAGTTGCGCGGAGAAAGAACCGGAGATGTATGTGGCATTGTATGCAGATGAGTCGGTGCCTTACCGTGAAATCGTGCGGGTGCTGAACATTGCGAATGAGAATCATTTTAAAATGGTGCTGGCTACACGCCCGCCGGAAAACAAATAAAGTAAGTAGTTGCTACTTAACTACTAAAAAAAAGAAACAATTATGGACGACAGAAGAAAAAAGGGTGAATTCGTCGGCGCGCTGGGTGCACTGTTGGTACACGTGGCAGTGATAGCTCTTTTGATTCTGGTGAGCTTTACGGTTCCCCAGCCGGATGAAGACGCAGGCGGCGTACCTGTGATGCTGGGAAATGTGGAGTCTGCCCGAGGCTTTGACGACCCTTCGCTGGTGGACGTGGATATACTGCCCGAAGAACCGGAAGCACCTGCACCCGCGGAAACGCAGCCGGAACTGCCCTCGGAACAGGATCTGCTGACACAGACCGAAGAAGAAACGGTAGTGCTGAAACCGAAAACGGAACCTAAAAAGGAGACCGTGAAACCCAAAGAGGTAGTGAAGCCCAAAGAACCGGTGAAGAAACCCGAAAAGACGGAGGCAGAGAAAGCTGCCGAAGCGAAACGTCTTGCCGAAGAAAAAGCGGAACGTGAACGGAAAGCCGCCGAAGAAGCTGCGAAGAAAAAGGTTGCCAACGCTTTCGGAAAGGGAGCGCAGATGGGAGGCAGCAAAGGTACTTCCGCCAGCGGCACGGGAACGGAGGGCAGCAAGGACGGTAATTCATCCACCGGAGCGAAGACCGGAACCGGAGGTTACGGAACATTTGACCTCGGCGGACGTTCTTTAGGTACGGGCAGTCTGCCAAAGCCTGCCTATAATGTGCCCGAAGAAGGACGTGTGGTAGTCAATATCACCGTCAATCCGGCGGGAGTAGTCATTGGAACCAGTATCAATCCTCAAACGAACACCGTGAACTCCACCCTGCGGAAGGCAGCGGAAGACGCGGCGAAGAAGGCTCGCTTCAACACCGTGGAAGGACCGAACAACCAGACTGGAACCATCACTTATTATTTTAACCTGAGATAGTATCACTAATCAAAAATATAGGATTATGGGAACTGTATATGCTTTTTTTGCAGATGGCTTTGAAGAAATAGAAGCCTTTACTGCTGTCGACACTTTGAGACGTGCCGGACTGAATGTGCAAATTGTATCTGTCACTCCGGATGAAATTGTAATGGGCGCTCACGATGTGTCATTGCTCTGTGATATAAACTTTGAGAACTGCGATTTTTTTGATGCCGATCTGCTGTTGTTGCCGGGAGGAATGCCGGGGGCAGCTACGCTCGACAAACATGAAGGACTGCGAAAACTGCTTCTTGACTTTGCTGCCAAAGGAAAACCGATCGCAGCGATCTGTGCGGCTCCGATGGTATTGGGCAAATTAGGTTTGCTGAAAGGAAAGAAAGCAACTTGCTATCCCGGCTTCGAACAATATCTGGAAGGTGCGGAATGTGTCAGTGAACCCGTAGTTCGTGACGGAAGCATTATTACAGGTATGGGACCGGGGGCTGCTATGGAGTTTGCTTTGGCTATCGTAGATATGCTGGTAGGCAAAGAAAAAGTAGACGAACTGGTAGAAGCGATGTGCGTAAAACGCTAAGCTGTCTATGAAACAATCTGTGATTATTGTCGCCGGTGGAAAGGGCTTGCGAATGGGAAGTGATCTTCCCAAACAATTTCTTCCTGTCGGTGGCAAACCTGTGTTGATGCATACGCTGGAAGCATTCCGCAAGTACGATGCGATGCTTCAGATTATTCTGGTACTTCCCCGCGAACAGCAGGACTTTTGGAAACAGCTTTGCGAAGAACATCATTTTTCGGTGGAACACCTCATTGCGGATGGTGGCGAGACCCGCTTTCATTCGGTGAAGAATGGGCTGGCACTCGTGGAGGCTCCCGGTCTGGTAGGAGTGCACGACGGAGTTCGTCCGTTTGTAACCCTTGAAGTGATTCGCCGGTGTTACAAGCTGGCGGAACAGTATAGGGCGGTAATTCCGGTAGTAGATGTGGTAGAAACACTGCGTCATCTGACGGATGCCGGAAGCGAGACGGTGAGCCGTACTGAATATAAGTTAGTGCAGACTCCTCAGGTTTTTGAAGTGGATTTGCTGAAACAAGCTTATGCGCAGGAATTTACTCCGTTCTTTACAGATGACGCTTCGGTGGTCGAAGCGATGGGTATCCCCGTACATCTTGCGGAAGGAAATCGCGAAAACATAAAAATAACAACTCCCTTTGACCTGAAAGTCGGGAGTGCTCTCTTGTAAATGTTCGATTTAACCACACGCGACATAAAATTTATCTCCGGTGTAGGACCTCAGAAGGCCGCTGTATTGAACAAGGAATTGGAAATCTACTCGTTGTACGATCTGATTTATTATTTCCCTTATAAATATGTTGACCGGAGCCGCATCTATTACATTCACGAAATAGATGGCAACATGCCGTATATCCAGTTGAAAGGAGAAATTCTCGGCTTCGAGACGATAGGAGAAGGACGGCAGCGACGCCTGACTGCTCATTTCTCAGACGGTACGGGAGTCGTCGACCTTGTGTGGTTTCAAGGCATCAAGTATATATTAGGTAAGTACAAACTTCACGAAGAATATATCATTTTCGGTAAGCCTACCGTTTTTAACGGTCGTATCAATGTAGCGCATCCCGATATAGACAAGTCGGATGATCTGAAACTATCTTCCGTCGGCCTGCAACCTTATTATAATACGACGGAGAAAATGAAACGGAGTTTTCTCAATTCGCATGCGATTGAGAAGATGATGGCTACGGTGATCCAGCAGATACAGGAACCGTTGCCGGAAACGCTTTCTCCCAAGATTTTGTCGGACCATCATCTGATGCCTCTGACAGAAGCACTACGGAATATTCATTTCCCTACCAATCCCGATTTGCTGCGCAGAGCTCAGTATCGTCTGAAATTCGAAGAACTGTTTTATGTGCAGTTGAATATTCTCCGCTATGCGAAAGACCGGCAAAGAAGATATCGCGGATACATCTTTGAACGGGTGGGGGATATTTTCAATACATTTTATTCGCAGAATCTTCCTTTTCAGTTGACCGGTGCTCAGAAACGGGTACTGAAAGAAATCAGGAATGATGTGGGAAGCGGCAGGCAGATGAATCGCCTGCTTCAAGGAGATGTCGGCAGCGGTAAAACGCTGGTGGCATTGATGAGTATGCTGCTTGCTTTGGATAACGGTTTTCAGGCATGTATGATGGCTCCCACCGAAATTCTGGCCAATCAGCATTACGAAACAATCAGGGAATTGCTTTTCGGTATGGATATCCGTGTCGAACTGCTGACCGGGTCTGTCAAAGGAAAGAAGCGGGAGGCGATTCTGTCCGGACTGCTGACGGGAGACGTGAAGATCCTGATAGGTACGCACGCGGTCATTGAAGACACGGTGAACTTCTCTTCCTTGGGACTGGTGGTTATTGACGAACAACACCGTTTCGGTGTGGCACAGCGTGCCCGTCTTTGGACAAAGAATGTGCAGCCGCCACATGTGCTGGTGATGACCGCCACGCCTATTCCGCGTACATTGGCCATGACGTTATATGGTGATCTGGATGTTTCTGTCATTGATGAACTGCCGCCGGGCCGAAAACCGATAACGACCATCCATCAGTTTGATAACCGCAGGGAAAGTATGTATCGCTCGGTACGCAAACAAATAGAAGAAGGGCGTCAGGTGTACATCGTTTATCCTTTAATAAAGGAAAGCGAGAAAATCGACCTCAAGAATCTGGAGGAAGGCTATCAGCATATTCTGGAAGAATTTCCCGGCTGCACCGTTGCCAAAGTTCACGGCAAGATGAAGTCTGCGGAGAAAGATGAGCAGATGCAGCTTTTTATTTCCGGGGAAGCTCAGATTATGGTTGCCACCACCGTTATCGAAGTCGGAGTGAATGTACCCAATGCTTCTGTAATGATTATTGAGAATGCCGAACGTTTCGGACTTTCACAACTCCATCAGTTGCGTGGCCGGGTGGGACGTGGTGCTGAACAGTCTTATTGTATCCTTGTGACGAACTACAAACTGACTGAAGACACGCGGAAACGGCTGGAAATAATGGTGCGCACCAATGACGGCTTTGAAATAGCGGAAGCGGATTTGAAACTGCGAGGTCCCGGTGATCTGGAGGGTACGCAGCAAAGCGGCATTGCCTTCGATCTGAAGATTGCGGACATCGCCCGTGACGGTCAGCTGTTGCAATATGTCCGTTCGATAGCCGAAGAGATCGTAGATAACGACCCGTCAGCTCAGCATCCGGAGAACGAAATCCTGTGGCGGCAACTGAAATCTCTTCGGAAAACGAATGTTAACTGGGCGGCTATAAGTTGAAAAACGGTTAAACATGCAGTTTATTTGCGGAAATGTGTTGCAAAACATATTTCATTCTTATCCCTCCTATTTATAGGGCTTTAACGTCGCTTATTCTGTCCTTTTCATCTCTGTACTTCTGAAAAATAGTTAATGACTTACTTGCCCTTTCGTCGGAAAATACTATCTTTGGGGGAATTTTTTATAGTAAGTGTATAGTTTAATCTTTTGAAAGTCACACATCATGATCGAAAAAACGCTGGTTATTTTGAAGCCGTGTACCCTTCAACGGGGATTGGTTGGTGAGATTACTCATCTCTTTGAACGTAAAGGACTACGGTTGGCCGGCATGAAAATGATGCAACTGACGGATGAATTATTAAGCGAACATTATGCCCACCTGAGCAGCAAGCCTTTCTTTCAGCGCGTGAAAGATTCGATGATGGCAACTCCTGTCATTGTTTGTTGTTATGAGGGTGTGGATGCTATTCAAGCAGTCCGTACGTTGGCGGGACCAACTAATGGACGTCTGGCTGCGCCGGGAACCATTCGTGGGGATTATAGTATGAGTTTTCAAGAAAACATCGTTCATACTTCCGATTCTCCGGAAACTGCGGCTATCGAATTAACGAGATTTTTTAAACCTGAAGAAATATTCGACTACAAACAGGCGACTTTTGATTACCTGTATGCGAATGACGAGTATTAATTGAATTGACAAGAACGAATGAATTTCAATTGCATTATTAAAACAGGATTGGTAGCTGTAGCAGCTATGGTCAGCCTGAGCTCTTTCTCTCAAGACCTGATTGCCCGCCAAGCTCCGATAGACAAGAAATTAAAAACCGTAGACTCTTTGGCACTGCAGAAACAGATCCGTGCCGAACAGTCGGAATATCCCGCCTTAAGTCTTTATCCGAACTGGAACAACCAGTATGCGCATTCTTATGGAAATGCCATTATTCCGGATACTTACACCATCGACTTGACAGGTTTCCATATGCCGACTCCGAGTACGAAGATTACTTCACCTTTCGGACCCCGTTGGAGAAGAATGCACAACGGCCTCGACTTGAAAGTTAATATCGGTGATACGATTGTTGCTGCTTTCGATGGTAAAGTGCGTATCGTGAAATATGAACGCAGAGGATATGGAAAATATGTGGTGATACGTCATGACAATGGATTGGAAACCATATACGGACACTTGTCCAAACAACTCGTTGAAGAAAATCAATTGGTAAAAGCCGGCGAAGTGATCGGTCTGGGTGGTAACACCGGACGTTCAACCGGTTCTCATCTTCATTTCGAAACCCGCTTCCTGGGAATTGCAATCAACCCGATTTATATGTTCGACTTCCCGAAACAGGATATCGTAGCCGATACTTATACTTTCCGCAAAACGAAAGGGGTGCGTAGTGCCGGTTCTCATGACACTCAGGTAGCTGACGGAACAATCCGTTACCATAAAGTGAAGAGTGGAGATACATTGTCACGTATCGCTAAAGTACGTGGAGTATCAGTCAGCACACTGTGTAAGCTGAACCGTATCAAGCCGACGACTACATTGCGTATCGGACAAGTTTTACGCTGTTCATAAAGATGTAATACAAGATAGCTTTAGAAGAGGGCACTTTAATATAATTTAGAGTGCCCTCTTTCTGTTTTTACTTAATTATTGTTACCTTTGCGCACTATTTGGAATAAGATGAAAGATACCAAGCAACAATTTGAACATGTCATCGCATTGTGCCGTGACTTATTTTCCAAGAAGCTGCACGATTACGGGCCTGCGTGGCGTATCCTGCGTCCGGCTTCGGTTACTGACCAGATTTTTATCAAAGCTAACAGGATTCGCAGTATCGAAACCAAAGGGGTGACTCTGGTTGACGAAGGAATCCGTTCGGAATTTATTGCGATTGTCAATTATGGTATTGTCGGACTGATTCAGCTGGAACTGGGTTATGCCGAATCTGCCGATATCAGCAATGAAGAGGCGATGTCTTTGTACGATAAGTATGCGAAGGAAGCACTGGAGTTGATGCTTGCCAAAAATCACGACTATGATGAAGCTTGGCGCAGCATGCGTGTGAGTTCCTACACAGACTTGATTCTGATGAAGATATACCGTACCAAGCAGATTGAAAGTCTGGCGGGAAATACGTTGGTTTCGGAAGGTATCGACGCCAACTATATGGATATGATTAATTATTCTGTTTTCGGATTGATCAAGATAGAATTTGAAGGATAAGAACTTACATATCATCCAGAAGATAGGAGCGAACGTTTGTCGTTTTCTCTTAGCAGCCTCGTTTATCTTTTCCGGCTTTGTGAAAGCTGTTGACCCGCTGGGTTTTCAGTATAAGATACAGGACTATCTGGCTGCTTTCGGAATGACTTCCTGGTTCCCTTCTTTCTTCCCGTTATTGGGAGGTATCCTATTATCCGCTGCTGAATTCTCAATTGGTATCTTCCTGTTTTTCGGCATCAAGAGAACACTTTCCACCACATTGGCATTGATGCTGATGATTTTCATGACACCGCTGACGTTGTATCTGGCGATTTTCGATCCGGTGTCAGACTGTGGTTGTTTCGGTGACGCATGGGTGTTGACTAACTGGGAGACATTCGCCAAGAATATAGTACTGCTGATTGCAGCAATCGCTGTATTCCAATGGAGGAAAATGCTGGTCAGATTCGTGACTCTGAAGATGGAATGGCTGATTTCTCTGTACACGATATTCTTTGTATTCACATTGTCGTTCTACTGTCTGGATCGTCTGCCGGTCCTCGATTTTCGTCCTTACAAGATCGGACAGAATATCATGCAGGGCATGAGTATCCCCGACGGTGCGAAGCCGAGTGTATATGAGAGTGTCTTTATTCTGGAAAAGAATGGCGAAAAGAAGGAGTTTACGCTGGAGAATTATCCGGATAGTACGTGGACCTTTGTCGATACCCGTACCGTTCTGAAAGAAAAAGGATACGAGCCTTCGATTCACGATTTCTCCATGATGGAGCTGAGTACGGGCGATGATATCACCGAGGATGTGCTGACGGATATGGGGTATACTTTCCTGCTGGTGGCGCATCGTATCGAAGAAGCGGACGATAGTAACATCGACTTGATTAATGAAATATATGATTATTCGGTAGAGCATGGCTATAAATTCTACTGTCTTACTTCCTCACCGGAAGAGCAGATAGAGTTGTGGAAGGATAAGACCGGTGCGGAATATCCTTTCTGCCAGATGGACGACATCACATTGAAGACGATGATCCGCTCTAATCCGGGACTGATGCTGATAAAGAATGGTACGATTCTGAACAAATGGAGTGATGAAGACATTCCTGATGAATACGTCCTGACTGACAAACTGGAAAATATTCAGCTTGGTCAGCAGAAGGTTCGAAGTGATATACATACGATCGGGTATGTATTCTTGTGGTTTGTGATTCCGTTGGTACTGGTGCTGGGAGTGGATATCCTGATTATCCGCCGCCGCGAACGGAAGCGGGAAAAGCGGAAACAGCAACAGGAAATGAAAGAACAGTAATTTATTAACCCTTTAAATAAAGAACAAAATGAGAAAGAACATTGTTGCAGGAAACTGGAAAATGAACAAAACCCTTCAAGAGGGTATCGCTTTGGCAAAAGAACTGAACGAAGCATTGGCTAACGAAAAGCCTAACTGTGATGTAATCATCTGTACTCCGTTTATTCACCTCGCTTCTGTAACTCCGTTGGTAGATGCAGCTAAGATCGGTGTAGGTGCGGAAAACTGTGCAGACAAAGCATCCGGTGCATATACCGGTGAAGTTTCTGCTGAAATGGTAGCTTCTACAGGTGCAAAATATGTAATCCTGGGTCACTCAGAACGCCGTGCTTACTATGGTGAAACTGTTGCTATCCTTGAAGAAAAAGTAAAATTGGCTTTGGCTAACGGTCTGACTCCGATCTTCTGTATCGGTGAAGTGCTGGAAGAACGCGAAGCTAACAAGCAGAACGAAGTAGTAGCTGCTCAGATGGAATCTGTATTCTCTCTGTCTGCTGAAGACTTCTCTAAGATCATCCTTGCTTACGAACCGGTTTGGGCTATCGGTACAGGTAAAACTGCTACTCCTGAACAAGCTCAGGAAATCCACGCTTTCATCCGTTCAATCGTAGCTGACAAATATGGCAAGGAAATCGCTGACAACACTTCTATCCTTTACGGTGGTAGCTGCAAGCCTTCTAATGCGAAAGAACTGTTCTCTAACCCCGACGTAGACGGTGGACTGATTGGTGGTGCTGCTCTGAAAGTTTCTGACTTCAAGGGTATCATCGATGCGTTCAATGCATAATTATAATTTTTAGGCACGGATGACACGGATGACACGGATTTAAAGACTGTGCGCAGCTAACCGTGAAATCCGTGTAATCCGTGCCTGAAATTAAACTTTTATCGAATGAGAAAACTAGGTTTACTTTTATGGATGCTGGCTTTTACCGCTGTTGGTGCACAGGCGCAGAACATCATCAAGAGTCTGGAGCGTACAGTGCCGGGACAGGGAAAGGTGACGATTCATCAAGACCCTAAGATAGAGGCATTGATAGGCGTGGAACGTCCTTCTATGGGCGAACAGAAAGTGTTGAAGGCAGCCGGATTCAGAATACAGGCGTATGCCGGCAATAATACCCGTGAGGCAAAGAATGATGCTTATCGTGTAGCTTCCCGCATCAAAGAGTATTTCCCCGAACTGACGATTTACACTTCGTTCAATCCTCCCCGCTGGCTCTGTCGTGTGGGTGATTTCCGGAGCATTGAAGAGGCGGACGCGATGATGCGTAAACTCAAGGCAACCGGTGTATTCAAAGAGGTCTCTATCGTCAAAGACCAGATCAATATTCCTTTATAATTGTATCATGTTAGAAAAAGAAGAAATTGTCTCTCCGAATCTGGAGGAGTTGAAAAGTCATTATCACAGTATTATAACTTTGTTGGGTGAAGATGCCGGAAGGGAAGGCTTGCTGAAGACTCCCGAACGTGTTGCGAAGGCTATGCTGAGTCTGACGAAAGGTTATCACATGGACCCTCATGAAGTGTTGCGTTCGGCTAAGTTTCAGGAAGAATACAGTCAGATGGTGATAGTGAAAGACATCGATTTCTTCTCTCTCTGCGAACACCACATGTTGCCGTTCTACGGAAAAGCACACGTGGCATATATCCCTAACGGCTACATCACGGGATTGAGCAAGATTGCCCGGGTAGTCGATATCTTTTCCCATCGCCTGCAAGTGCAGGAACGCATGACGCTGCAAATCAAAGATTGCATCCAGGAAACACTGAACCCATTGGGAGTGATGGTGGTAGTGGAGGCAAAGCATATGTGTATGCAGATGCGCGGCGTGGAAAAACAGAATTCTATTACTACTACTTCAGACTTTACAGGAGCTTTCAATCAGGCCAAGACTCGTGAAGAGTTTATGAATCTGATTCAGCACGGCAGGGTGTAATACGCTTTACAAAATGTGGACGATGTAGTTCCCCACCGATGAGGGCTGTCTCCGGCACCGGGGAAGGAGTGCTTCGGCACCGATGAGGAGGGGGAGCGGCACCGATGAGGAATTTAGCGTAATACAACACGGTCGCCCAGGCGTTTCGCCATTAGACTTTGTACTTCCCGCAATTCATTGTAACGTTGCATCAGCGAATTACATTTCTCATTGTCATGGGCTAATGCCGGATCTTGCAGTGCATAAAGCATGTGCTTTAACTCTTCCGTAACGATCGCATATTTGAAATTGATCATCAGCATCGGGACGAGTTCGTAGAGACGCTCTTCGTCTGTTACGAGTTTCTGTGATTTCGAGTGATATTTACTTAGCTGGTAACGTACATTGATCAGATCCACGCTCAATCTGCTGATGGTCTGGTCGGGATGTGCCAGAAAGTAGCGTTCTGCGATGAATCCGGCATCGTGTATATGCGTAGCGGCTTCTGTCAGAATCTGCCGGTGTAACGGATTATGGAAAGCTAAATCATCTTCTTTCAGGTCATTAATCACGTATTCGATAACGGTTACCGGAACTTCATTTCCTTCCTCGTCAGTAAGGTTGCACATGATCTTTTCACCATAACGGACCACTGCTTGTAAGATCAGTCGCTCGAACTTGTAAAACTCCTGGCCCTCTTTTCCTTCCTGCGGAATAAAAGAGGTATAAGAATCGCTGGAAACAGCTGTATTAGTGGAAGGAGAAACCTCTCCGGGAGGAAATCCTGTTACGCCTTCTGAAGCGGCAGGCATCGGATCTGCAAAGGATACGATATTACCTTGATCATCATAAACGGGTTCCGGTGGCATTCCGGTACCGTAAGGACCTGAACCGCCGGGATAACCCGGAGTATCGGATACATTAGAAGCCTCGGAACTGCTGTTGGCGGTTGAAGTTGTATTGTTGTAGCTGGGGCGGTTCGCTTTTTCGGCTTGCGCCTCTCTTAACTTGGCCACTTCCGCTACCAGTAACTTTTCTTCGATGCGCAGGTGCTGACTACATTCCTTGATGTAGACATCTCGTATAATGGCTTCCGGTATGACGGAAATACTTCGTACGATATTAGATATCAGTTCCGCTCGTTTGATCGGATCTTTACCCGCATCTTCCATCAGAAGATCCGTCTTGAAGCGGATAAAGTCTTTTTCGTGTTCACGGATGAATGTCTGAAACTCCTCCGAATTATGTTTGCGGGCAAAAGAGTCCGGGTCGTCTCCGTCCGGCAACAGACATACTTTGATATTCATGCCTTCTTCCAGCAGCATGTCAATCCCTCGGATAGAGGCTTTGATGCCTGCTACGTCACCGTCATAGAGTACGGTAATGTTGTTGGTGAAACGATGAATCAGACGAATCTGCCCCGGAGTCAGTGCGGTTCCCGAAGAGGCGACTACGTTTTCTATGCCCGATTGGTGCATAGAGATAACGTCCGTGTATCCCTCGACCAGGAAACATCTGTCTTGCTTGACAATAGCCTGTTTGGCAAAATAGATTCCGTATAGCTCGTTACTCTTGTGGTAGATTTCCGATTCGGGAGAGTTGACGTATTTTACTTTCACCCCTTTGGTGGCAGTACTTAATACACGTCCGCCGAATGCGACCACTTTCCCCGAGAGCGTATGAACAGGGAAAATCACACGTCCCCAGAAGCGGTCACGAAGACGATGGTCGTCCGTCTCGTAGCAGATGCCTGTTTTTACAAGGAACTCTTTTTTGTAGCCTTTGCGCAATGCTTCTTGTGACATGGCATCGTGGCTTTCCGTACAGTAGCCTAACTGGAATTTTTCGATGATGTCATCACGGAATCCACGCTGGCGGAAATAAGCCAAACCGATGCTGCGACCGTCTACATGATTCTTTAAGATATTCTGGAAGTAATCACGGGCGAAGTTATTGACAATGAACATACTTTCACGCGTTGTCTGCGCTTGTTTCTCTTCATTGGTCAGTTCCCGTTCTTTGATTTCGATGTTGTATTTCTTGGCAAGATATTTCAGTGCCTCGTAATACGACATCTGTTCGTGCTCCATGATGAAGTGGACTGAGTTTCCACCTTTGCCGCAGCTGAAACATTTACAAAGTCCTTTGGCTGGAGAGACACTGAATGACGGAGTCTTTTCGTTGTGGAACGGGCACAGACCTACATAATTCACTCCGCGTTTGCGCAGCGTGACAAACTCAGATACTACATCTACAATCTGTGCGGCATCTAAAATACGGTCTATGGTGGTTTGATCTATCATTCTTCTTTTCTCCTGTCATTCCGTTTTTGCGGATACAAAGGTACATATAAAAAAATCCCCTGCAAAGAACTTTTTTGCAGGGGATCGTTAAATCTTATCTAATGCGGGATCGATCCGAAACCCCGGTTGTTTTCAGTTTGTTTCTT
>NZ_KV804510.1:0-789 GCF_001811315.1 Bacteroides sp. HMSC067B03
CAGAATTTGTTTGCGATAGCTTTAATCATTTATTAGAAATGTTGTCTTCCAATAAAAAGAATGATATACTGACAAATTTCAAATAGGTTTATAACAAGCAGATAAATCTCTCTGAAAGATTGATTATCCACCGAACATTATGTGCCACAAAAAAAGAAAATGAGAATATGAAACAAGAATTTGAAGGTTTTGATTTTACAAACTTTTGGGATGATAATTACTATGCCCGCAAGGAGTATATCAGTGATGCCCCAACTGATGAATTGATAGCTGATGTAGAGAAAGAATTAGGATACAAGTTGCCAGCTTCCTATATATGGCTGATGAAGCAGCATAATGGAGGCATCCCTTTCAATACATGCTTCCCTACTGATTCACCCACAAATTGGGCTGAAGACCATATTGCTATAACTGGCATTTACGGTATAGGTAGGGAAAAGGACTATTCACTATGTGGAGAAATTGGCAGTCAGTTTATGATTGATGAATGGGGATATCCGGAAATAGGTGTGGCTATTTGTGACTGTCCGAGTGCTGGGCATGATATGATTTTCTTGGATTATCGAGAATGTGGTCCATTCGGAGAACCAAAAGTTGTGCATATCGATCAAGAATCAGATTTCAAAATAACTACATTAGCAGAAAATTTTGAGGATTTTATACGAGGGCTTGAAAATGCTGAGAAATATGAGGAATAGTAAGTAAGGCACATAACAAGCGGAAGAATCTCCCTAAATGGTCGATTATCCGCCGAACATTAGTTGCGGTCAAAAACGAAATAAAAATGAA
>NZ_KV804511.1:0-489 GCF_001811315.1 Bacteroides sp. HMSC067B03
TGACTGCAACAGCGGAAAACGGACGTGCCCGGATTGAACTCAAAGGCACAATATCAAAATGGAGGGAGACGGAAGCGGAATTCACTTCCAAAGTTGAGCAACTGATAAGATCAGGAATCAAGGATGTGCATATCTATATCAACTCTCCCGGTGGCGAATGCTTCGAAGCCAACGAGATCGTGAACGTGATCAAGAAGTTTCCCGGCAAAATTACGGGTGAAGGCGGTGCGCTGGTAGCCAGTGCGGCAACCTACATCGCTATCAATTGCACATCGTTCTCCATGCCTGCCAACGGACTTTTCATGATCCATCAGGTCAGCGGAGGGGCATGCGGGAGAGTCGCTGATATTGAATCGGCTTTGGAGGTCATGCGCAAACTGAATGAGCACTATCTGAATGCCTTCCTGTCAAAGTGCACGGACAAGAAGAAAATCCGGGACGCCTGGGAGAAGGGCGACTACTGGATGAGCGCGCAGGAAGCGAAGGAAA
>NZ_KV804512.1:0-28264 GCF_001811315.1 Bacteroides sp. HMSC067B03
CACGGCACACTGCAAGGTGCAAGCTATATATATAAATATATACTTGCACCTTGCACTAAAAAAAAGCACTGGGGTACAAATGCTTAAAACAAAATCCGTATCTTCGTAACCGATTAAAAACAAACGTGTATGATAATAACTAACCGTGAAGAAGTAATAGATAAAGCGTTCGGCGTATTTGTCAGGATGAACTACGAGAAAGCAAGCATCATCACGCTTGCCAAAGCCTGCGGGGTGACAAAAACGGGTATCGTTTATTATTTTCCGCACAAGCTGGATTTATTCATGGCTGTGGCGGACAAATACGTGTTGCAAATGCACGAACCGGAAAACAAGTTTGCCGCTCCTGCCGATACGTTGGCGGAGTTCATCGGGCAATACGTGGCGGGGGTAGCCGCTTCCATGAAAAGGATTGTTGAACTGATTGGTGATAATAGCAGCCCGCATGATTGTAGTCCTAACTTCTACTACTTTCACTTTCTGTCACAAGTGCGTATGTACTATCCGGGCATCAGGCAGAAAATTGAGAAAATCTACCGACAAGACTATGACCTATGGGAGAAAGTCATACAGAAGGCAAAAGAAAGCGGGGAAATCAGGAGCAACACGGACGTGAAGAAAACGGCTATCATGTTCCGGCAAATGTTTTTAGGACTGTCATACGAACAAGCATTTCTAAACGGTTTGAACGTGGACGAACTGGCAGAAAATTTTCGCCATATCTATTCGCTGCTTAAAGCCTGATACTCTTTTGTTTTTTTAACCTCGATTATTTTTGAACAGATGTTCAAATAATGGTATTTTTATCTTATCTTTGGAGCGAAGCAAAATTCAGCGACATGGATAAGGTTCAGAAACAAAGAGGAAGCATCGTGCTACACAAAGAAACAAGGGACGGTGCGGACTACATACGGATAGAATATGCGAACAGTCAGGCTGTCGCCCTGCTGCTCGCCCAAGACACGGGCATGGAAATGGCTGGTAACGGCTCTGCATACATAGCGTCAGCCGCTTTCAGCCTGCCGGATTTTTACGACCGCTATTCGCCCCACGCCTATATTGATTACAGCCGGGTTTACGTGCGGCATCCCAAACCCAAAAGGGAATACACACTGCCGAAAGGCTATCTCGAACTGCTGGAACAAAAGCGTTACAGCCCCTCGACCGTCAAAACATACCGTGCTTATTTCAGCGATTTCATGGAATATCACAAGGGACGGAACATCGACCGCCTGAAAGTGCCGGACATCAACAAGTACATACTCTATCTTGTGAACGAGAAGAAGATTTCGGTGTCGCAACAGAATATGCGCATCAATGCTATCAAGTTCTATTACGAGCAGGTGAAAGGCGGCAAACGGCAATACTATGGCGGTATCACCCGTGCCAAAGAGTACAAGAGCCTGCCCGAAGTGTTGAGCAAGAATGAAATTAAGCGCATCCTTGCACAAATTTCCAACATCAAGCATCACTGCATGATTTCGTTGGTTTACTCTGCCGGACTTAGAAGAAGCGAATTGCTTAACCTGACCCCGCAGGACATCAACAGTGAAACAATGTCGGTTCGTATCATGGGCAAGGGGAAGAAATGCCGTTATTCGCTCCTTTCGCCCAAGTTGCTGGAAGAACTACGGCACTACTTTCGGGAATATCGTCCACAAAAATGGTTGTTTGAGGGCGAAACACCCGGAGAGCAATATTCGGCAAGTGCATTGGTGAAAGTGCTGAAAGAAGCCGCACATCGTGCAGGCATCAAACACCGTGTACACGTACACATGCTGCGCCACTCCTTTGCCACACACTTGCTGGAACAGGGAACAGACCTGCACACGATACAGGAATTGCTGGGACACAACGACATCAAGACCACAACCATTTATCTTCATGTGTCAAGTGCCCATAAAGCAAAAATCCCTAATCCTCTTGATACACTGGATAATTCGTGAGGTGCAGTTATAGAAGTGTAGGAACGACACCATAAGGTGCGGTTATAAATAACATTATCAACAAATTAATAAATTACAATTATGGACTTTATAAACAAACTTTTAGACGAAAATTACGATTGGGGTGATAAACGTATTGATGAAGACGTTTACGATGAACTGAGTGCCGAACTCATCATTGATTACTTAAAGAAACATGATTCAGAAATTCGCCAAATGCTGGCTCTAAGCTGGAATTTTGATAATCCTAAGAAAGTTATCCAATGGATTGTCGAGCAGCCCGATACAGACAAAGGAACATGCCTGCTACTTTATTGGCGGATGGCTCCAGATTTCAGCAAACAGTTTGTAAACCGTGAGGAATGTGAAAATACTCATAGTTGGTATCTTGAAGATTATGACATCATCCAAACAATTGAACAGAATTACACATCAGGATTTTACAGGAACCAACGCTACGCTTTCAATCCTTGTCATGATTCGTATCAAGATGGATATGACTGGACTGCAAGTTTGAATCCTTCGGAATTTAAGATTCCCATTCCCCAAGAAATGTTTACTGCTTTAAATGGTATTGCATTGGATGTGCCTTCTTGGGAAGAAGGTATCCCTGAAGACTTGCAACCTGCAATGGATCGTTTGGCTGATTTAGTAGATGAATAATATGTTGATAACAAGCACCTATTCCACCTAACGGTGGCAAGCTGCAACCCATTATAAACAATAAAGCCAATGGATATAAAGAATGATATACATATTATGGAAATAAATGACAAACTGTATCAACGGTTAAAACAGTCAGAGCTTGTCATTCATGCCAAAGTTGAAAGTGTTTTACGACAAATCTCTTCATGGAAGTATGCTACACATGAATTTTATGTTCCTGCTCCCTATCAAAATGAATTAGCGGGTTTACCAAACGGACGAATACGAAAAAATATTGAAGAAAAAGACCGTCTAAAAATAGCTGGTCTGTATTCTTTTGGCTTTAATGCAGAAGGAAAAATACTTTGTTCGCAAGAAGCTCCAGATAATATAGGAAATGGCATCATAACTGATATATATGAGTATGATAATGCCTTTTCATATTATGTATATCATGTTAAATATATACCCAATCAATATACAACCATAATCTCAATAAGCTATTTTTATCCATACCATGAAATGAATATCTTTCAGGGTATAAATTCATATAAAGATTGGTCAGTGTATTTATATGAATATGATAAAGAAAGAATTAGTAAAGTACATAGGTATGCTTCTCGTTGGGGCAATATGCCAGCAGAGGAATATAATTTTGCCTATGAAAATAATCTTTTATGTGCAATAGTTGGAGAGAAAAGACTAAAGAATGGAGAATTATATATCCATTGGAAAAATAAAAAAGTTTATAACAAGGAAAGATAACCCCTAAACGGCGTTACTTTCCAACCCATTAGTGATAACAACAAAATTATAAACAATAGATATGATTGCAGGTGCGATAAATATTATGCTCATAGCGATTTCACTATTGCTACTCTTTTTATTAAGAAAGAAAAAGTATAAAGGTGTAAAGAAAATAATAATATTAACAATATGCTTTGTGGCAGGTCTGTGTATTTTGTTACAAATAATTTCGTTGCTATATTTCTTCTTAGGTGATTTCTCCGCAGAAGAATTATGGTAAAAATATCACTAACGACGCAGGATAACGGCAAGCCGTTCCCTGCTGAACCATTAGCAACAATCAAATCATTATCGTTATTATGGAAATAGAAAGAATACTTAAAACAAGAGAAAACGCAATATACTACGGCATTTGTGAATACCAAAAAGAATGTTTTAGTTGGGTTGGTGGAAATGCTCCAACGTACTTTGATGATAAGAATATATTGAATAATGAAAATTTCTATTTTTATCTGACATTTCAAAACCCCTTAAACCCAAACAAGCAAATATCAATTTTCACTCCGGAATTTGATGTTGCTTTGGAATATAATACATATCCCGATTGCAAATTGTTGTTGTTTGAACATGAATTAAGTAGTCAAAGCAAGAGTGATAGATATAAACATCCCGAAATAGATGAAATTTACTCAATATACGAGATGAGTATAGAAAAAGATATGCCAGAAAAAGATTGCGCAATCAAATTTGGTGGTAACGTAATGCCTATTCAATGGGGGTTAGATAATGATAGTAAAGTGACTAAAGATGGAAATAGTTTTATTTTTCAAATCAACGAAATCTGCATAAAGGATATTTCCGTTTTCATGGCTGGCTGTATATATGTTTATGGAAGAATTGAAGGTAATAATGTCATAAATCCATTTGTGGCATATTGGGAATATTCCTAATAACGATAAATTGAAAAGTTATTATAAATCGGTTGCTAACAACGAAAGATAGCATCTGACGATGCCCCTTTCTAACCATTAGTAATAAATAGCACAATCAATATGTACGAAAAATTTTTAGATAAGAGCCTAAACAGCACTCGCCAAACGGTAGATGATACTTTTATTGCAAAATATGCTAATGCGGTATCAGAAAAAATTATCGAACTTTGGAAAGAAGTTGGACTTGGAACGTTTTGTGATGGATTGTTCAGAATTATTAACCCCAATAAATATCAGACAATAGTAGATGATAGTTATCCTCTGTATGAGTATGAAACTGTAACTCCATTTATGACAACTGTTTTTGGAGATATTTTTGCTTATGTTAAGAATCCCGTGATAGGAGATTATGTCGTATTCATCAATGTGAGATACGGAACATTCAAGATTTTATCCGAGAATGTTGATATACTATTGAATGTGGTAATTTTCAACAAGAGTTGTTTGGAATCATGGTTCTCCTTAAATAAATATCCTATGATAAAATCAGAAAAGGATGTTCCTACATTGGATGAATGTTACGGATATGTCCCAGCATTGGTATCGGGTGGTATAGAATCAATAGATAATATCAAAATTCTAAAAGCTATTCCATATATAGAAACGGTACTCCAATTTATTGGGGATTTGAAGCGAGTGCGATAGAATATATTACTAACAAACCGGGATAACGGACTAACGTCGTTTCCCGCTTAGCCATTATAAACAATATGTATCGCATTGCAAACATAGTACTATTTGTTCTTGCCATTTTCGTGGTAATGGGTTGCTCTTGTAGTAAAACTCTGTGTGAACGTAACATACAAGATGATATACTCAATATTGATAAATTCCGTAAACAAAGTAAAAAAGAGTACCGCTATATAGAAGAAGATGCGGAAAGATTGTTTGCAAATTCGGCAGCGGTTTATCCCGATACATTATACCGCCAACAATATACTTCATTGCAAGGTTATTTCTATGGAGAAACTGGATTTGACTTATATTGTATATGGTATGCACAGTTTAATGCCAATAATAGGAAACACTATCGTTGTGAACGTAAGACATTAAACAAAATATTCTATTGTGTAAATGATATGTTGAGATGTATTGCCGGGGGCGGAACTGGCTTTGCACATGAAACATACCGCATACCAGCATACACAGAGTATTACATCTATAAATATCAGAATATGGAAGCCAATAAACAGTACCAAGATAATGATATAAGCCAAACGATTTCAAATTTATGGCAGATAATGGCTACATATAATAACGAAGATATGCCCTTTGAAATATTAGCTTATAAAATGAAATACATATATGAAAATGTGGAATATATAAAATCATTACTTACTGCTGAAATATATAATTATTGCCTGCAAGAATATATGTGCAGACTAATAAACGAAAATGTAAGTGAGCAAGAACAATTAAGTTTATAACAACGAAAGATAGCATCTGACGATGCTCCTTTCTAACCATTATCAATAACAAATGGAATAACAACATGAGAAAGCAATTCATTCAACAATCTAATAGTCAGAAAAGAGCGAAGAATTTCTTTGACACTATTGCTTCTGACGACACCTTACAAATTATTGTAGGGCAAGATAATAGCGGCACATTTTTGTTGTGGCAAGACGAATATTATATGGAGTTGTATTTGGCTTTATGCAATATGTCCATAAAGCTAAGTAAAGTCAATACCATAAATTTTCTGAAATGGCTGAAAGGAAACAAGCAAGACTTATCATTCTTGATTCATCCCGTGTTCGGACAAGAATGCATTGCTCTCAATGCAGTAGAACTGTCAAAAAAAATAGTTTCCAATATGGATAGTGACGGAGATTACTACGATACATTAAGACAAAATGACTTGTTATGAAGATGAATACAACAAACAATAAGATTCATGCAGAATTGTTCTGCACTGACATACAGAACAAAAACACAGAGAGAATATTCGAGAAGTTATTTGAAACTTCCATTGAGGAACTCCTTTCTGATTATGATGAATATGATGAAATAGACGAAGAGCCTATCGAGATAGAAGATAAGGGCGTTATGATTGGTTTCTTGCCCGAAACCAGCAAAGAGCCTGCCCACATTGAGTATATTGATTTGGATATAAAGAGTAATCCGGGCAATATGGAATATCTCTCTGTAACATTGCCGGTTTCTTTTGATGTACAAATTGAAACGGCATTATCTTCTTACAAAAATCTAAGAATATTCTATTCTCTTTATGACACAGAGAAGCCGGAAGTAATAGTCTTTCACCATGAAAATTTACGGTACGAACTCTTAGTAACAGAAAAACTTTCCATAAGCAGAATAAGAGTATGTCGCAGCGAAAATGAATCGACCGTAAACATGAGAACCTATTATCCTTTTGGTGAAGAATGTGAAATCTTGCCATAATGAATGAATATGCTTTCTTAGAGAATTATATTGATAACGAGCCAAGATAGCTGCTAAACGCAGCTCCTTGTCAAACCATTAGAAACAATGATGATACATAGAATATTAGAATATTTGTTTTACAAGATTCAAGTATTGACCCGATATATGGATACCAGTATGTATCTGAATACACATGTGCCATTTATCATGTCCACAATCCTGCTATTCTATTTGGTGGATGCCGCAATTATATACTATTATATCATAATGGGATATTCACCGCAAAAGAATGCAGCTAATGTGTTTTTCATAGTCCTTGTCATTATGTTATCCTTATGGAGCAGCCTTTATTTTTATTACCGGTATAAACATAGGAATGAGAAGATTATGGAAAGAAAAGTATATGAACACAGTTCCAATGTATGGGCGTATATTTTTATGTTCTCTCCTTTTGTCGTACTATTAGGACTTGCCTTATACTTTTAATTCCATTGTTCATGAAAGGGTATAAAACATAATATGCAATTTTTAATGAGCAATCAATTAATAATTAAGAACATTGACGGCAAGGGCAATTCAACAGTAAAATACAGTCCTTTGCTAACCATTCAAAATTAGGTGCTAACAAGGAAAGATAACCTTTGAACAGCGTTCCTTTCTAACTCATTATGAATAATAAAGGAATAAAAAATACAGATAACTATTTTGAACGAGTGAAGCAACGTGCAAACCGGACGAATTACAGATACTATTTTTTTGACTACCTATATTTCAAGGGAGAGGTTTGGGACAAGAAGATAGGACGGATGTCAGGTTTTATACTGCTGTTTTGGTATTGGTGGTGGATAGTAGTTCTGCCCGGCAACTTTCTCCTGATTAACAGTGTACCGCAATGGTCGTCCTTACATCTTGGCTATTTAGGTGCAATGTTTTTGCTTATTTGTGTATTTATTCTTGCACGATACAGGAAAGCCCGTGTACAGGCATTGTTGAACCGCTACCGCCGCTCTAAGCATATCAGCGCAGTACAGGCATATTTTCTGTTCCTGCTACCCTTTGTACTTTTCTTCTTAGAAACATGGCTGTTCGATGAATGGGGGTGGACGGATTGCGTGAGGTGGAACAAATGATATGTCATTCATATATAAAACATCAGATATGGAACAACGGATTACATCATTATTGCTGCCCGCTCCCGAAGTGGAGTTGGAAGCGTCCTGCAAGGAACTGGACGAAAAGGTAACATGGCTGCTGCACAACAGCCGGAAAATGGACAACTACTTGGAACTTGAACCGTTCAGCAAGGACGGGCGGCTGTGCGCCCACGTGTGCGACACGCTCAAGAGCCTGCCGGAAACGCCGACACTGGCGGCATACAAGGACTACAAGGCAATCATTATCCTGCTGGGTATGTCCACCACACATTACGCCATACTTGACGAACTGGCGGAACAGCACCGCAAGCGGGACGAGATACCCGAACTGACCGCCTACTGCGATGCGCTCCACTGGATGCGACCGGGACGGCAGTACCTCTGCAACGTGTACAACACGGTATGCCACGCTTTCCACCTGCTACGGAGAAACCCGGTAAGGGACAACCGCCTGCTGGTGACGGAAAAGGAACTGCGCCACGCCGAACGGATGCTGCCGGAGCTGGGCAGGCAGACATTCACCGAAATGGTGCGTCTGAAAGGCTACATGGTCTATGATGCCGAGCAACTGGCGGACAAATGCGGCATGGAATACGGCTCGTTCCGACGGAAGGTAAAGAAAATGACCGGGTACACGGCTAAGGAATGGGTGATAAAGGAGCGTGCAAAGGACGTGGAACACTACCTGAAGAACACCAACCTCACACTTACCGAAGTGGCGTTCACCACCGGGTTCGCATCGACATCGAACCTGAACGACTTCTGCAAGGCTTACTTGCTGGACACACCGGGCGAGATACGCAGAAAAGCGCAGGAAACAAGAAAATGCACAGTTACAAGAACGTAATGTGAAAAATCAAGAATAAAACAGATTTTTTATGCCCGTAACTTTGTGCTTCATAAAAGATAAGCACAAGGTTATGGAACATAAGATACCGTTGGAAACATACTTCGCCGGACTGCTTCAAAAAGTGGAATGGCAGATACAGGAATACGAGGACACCGCAGCGGACACGCTGACGCTCTGCCGCCTGTGCGTGGACTACCTGCAAGAGATACTGGGCGAACTCAAAAACTTTATAATCTCCTACCCGTTCGCCAGCACGGAAGAGGAAATACACTTCTTCAAGGAACTGAAACCGCTTTTAGCGAGCAAAATCATCTATTACAACACCGTTTACAAGATAGAGGTGCGCTTCCCCAGCGGCAGCGAGGAAGTGCAAAGGGACTACCTGCTGTCGGAAACCGACCGGATTTCAAAGTCGTTCCAGCGGAACTTGGCGTTCTACCAGTACCACCGAACGAAAGCCACCTACTTGGACAGGCAGTATTTCATGCGTGGGAAGCCTGACATACAAATCATCGTGGACAGTTTCTATTACGAAACAGACCCACAGTTCAGCACCAGTCACGATTTCAAGGTAGCCAAGATTTTAGCCAACGAACTGCTGGAAATATACCTCACCAACCGTCTGCACGAGCTGGAACGCCGGGAACAACGCAAGCGGGTGAAGAACGGCTTCATGGGAAAGGTGTTGCGCTGGACGGGGACGAAAAGGGCGTTGGTGGAACTTATCTACGCACTGGACGCCTGCGGCTGTCTGAACAAGGGAACGGTTGATATTAAGGAGATTGTAGCCTACTTTGAATACGTGTTCGACATCGACCTCGGCGACTTCTACCACACCTACATGGAACTAAAAGCCAAGACCAAAGACCGAACGGGCTTCCTCTCCACCCTGAAAGACAGGTTGCTGATGCGCATGAGGGAGCAGGATTAGGCAACCGTGCTTTAACAAAATTTATTTCGCCACAGGTGGGTACATCTGTGGCGTTTTATTTTTCAGGACACCCGAACTTTGCGGCAAATCAATCAGTTACCGTTATGGAAATAATAACATTCGAGTCCAAAGCCTACAAGGAACTGGACAACAAGATTACCGCCATTGCCGACTACATCTTCAACCACATGGAAACGGCAAGGCAAAGCGAGGAAGACATGTGGGTGGACAGCTACGAGGTCTGCACGTTCCTGAAAATAAGCGAAAAGACCCTGCAACGCCTGCGGGTGTCGGGGACTATCGCCTATTCCAACATCAGGGGACGTTACTTCTACAAGGTCAGCGAGATACGCCGGATGCTGGAAGAACGCCTGATAAGGAGCAACAAGGAGAACATCGACAACCTGATAACCAACCACCAGTTGTATGCTAAGGAAAGAGGAAATCTTAGAAAGAACAAGTAACGGGCTGGCGGTGTTCAAACACTACCTGCCCGGCAATTGGCGCATAGGTCGCAACTTCCTTAACCCGCTGTACGAGGACAGCAAGGCTTCCTGCAACATCTATTTCGACCGCCGGGGCGGTATCTACAAGATGAAGGACTTCGGCAACGACAGTTACAGCGGCGACTGTTTCTTCCTCGTGGGGCAGTTAAAGGGGCTGGACTGCAACCGGGCGGCTGACTTCGTGGAGATACTGGAAATCATCGACCGGGATTTGGGCTTGGGGCTGGCTTCCGGCATTCCGGTTTCCGTTCCCCCGGCAACCGTCCGCCGGGCAGTGCCAGACAAACCCGAAGAAACGCCCGAAAAGCCCGTCAAGCCCTACCAGTTCCGGGAACAGAAGTTCCCGCGTGCCGAACTGGTGTACTGGCAACAGTACGGCATCACGCCCGAACTGCTGGAACGTTACAAGGTCTGCTCGCTCCGGGAATACAACAGCGAAACGGCAGAGGGCAAACCGTACACCTACACTTCATCGGTGGCAGAACCCATGTACGGCTACAAGGGCAAACAGCACATCAAGCTGTACCGCCCGTTCTCCACGCCCCGCTTCCTCTACGGCGGCAGCTTCGGCGAGAACTACTGTTTCGGGCTGGAACAACTGCCAGCCAAAGGCGACACGCTATTCATCACGGGCGGCGAGAAAGACGTGCTTTCGCTGGCGGCGCACGGTTTTCACGCTATCTGCTTCAACAGCGAAACGGTGACGATACCGCCCACGCTGGTTTATCGGCTGACATTCCGCTTCAAACACATCGTCCTGCTCTTTGACATGGACAAGACGGGCAGGGAAAGTTCATGCAAGCAGGAAAAACTGTTGGAAGAATTTGGCGTGAAACGCCTGCTGCTACCGCTTCCGGGAACGAAAGAGGAAAAGGACATATCCGACTACTTCAAAGCCGGGAACACCCGTGAAGATTTCCTGAAGCTGTTTATCGAATTTTTAGACAACCTGTATAGCGACACATTGATTATGCTTAAATCGTGCGAGATAGATTTCAACAACCCGCCCGCCAAAGCGCAAGAGATTATTTCGGCGGGTGACGTTCCGCTGGGGACACAAGGCAACCTGTTCGGCATCACCGGGGGCGAGGGAACGGGCAAGAGCAATTATGTAGCCGCAATCGTGGCGGGCTGCATCTGCCCGGCTGATGCGGAAGTAGATACGCTGGGCATACAGATAACCGCCAACGGCAGGCACAAGGCGGTCTTGCTCTACGACACCGAACAGTCGGAAGTGCAACTGTTCAAGAACGTAAGCAACCTGCTGGCACGTGCCAAACAGCCGGACAAACCCGATGAACTGAAAGCGTTCTGTCTTACCGGTATGTCACGCAAAGAACGCCTGAACGCCATTGTACAAAGCATGGACAAGTTCTACTACCAGTACGGCGGCATCCAGTTGGTCGTCATTGACGGCATCGCAGACCTTGTTAAGAGTGCCAACGATGAAGCGGAAAGCGTGGCGGTGATAGATGAACTTTATCGGCTGGCGGGTATCTACAACACGTGTATTCTGTGCGTGCTGCACTTCGTCCCCAACGGATTGAAACTGCGGGGACATTTGGGCAGCGAGTTGCAGCGCAAGGCGGCTACTATCCTGTCCATTGAGAAAGACGAAGAACCTACCCAGTCGGTGGTAAAAGCCCTGAAAGTAAGGGACGGAAGCCCGCTGGACGTGCCGCTGATGCTCTTTGCTTGGGACAAGGAAGCCGGGATGCACGTGTACAAGGGCGAGAAACCACGTGAGGAAAAGGAGAAGCGCAAGGAAAGGGAACTGGTGAATGTCGCACGTGACATCTTCGGGCGGCAGACACGCATCACCTACATAGACCTTTGCGAGCAGTTGCAGCAGGTATTGGACATCAAGGAGCGCACCGCAAAGAGCTATATCCGCTTCATGCGGGAAAGGGACATCATCACCAAAGACACGGCGAACCAAAGCTGTTTTGTCATCGGTTCATATCATCTTCAAAGGAACGCAAGCTGCCCGTAGGCGTATGGGCTGAACTTGTGTATTTTTAGGTGCTTGTGTCCTGCCCTGTTGTGATAACACGGCAGGATTTTTTCTGTTTGCACGTGATTTTTCAGGGTATTTGCTTAACTTTGCAGAAGTTACACGAAAAAAGTAACGGCAGTTGGACGGCGGTTGCCGGAATATTGCCTTTATATATAACATATACGTTCGCCGAACGTCCCGATGCGAAAACTGGCACTTTTCAAAATGTGGGGATATTCAGCGCAGGATATGCTATGCGTTTGTCATAGCGTGGCTGCACTGTTTCCACATTTGGGTATGCCAGTACCTCGCATCGAAACAGCGTCATGCCACGCTTTCTTTTTTGGGGTGGCGGCTAACGTGCCAAGACAGTAGGGATTTATATCACTTTAATACCTGATAATATGGAACAAATCAAAGCGCACATCGCCGTATCGCTGGACGGGCATACCGCCACGCCGGACTATGAACTGGACTGGATGCCCCGTGAGGTCAAGGAACTGGCGGCAAGGGAACACGCCGCCGCAAGCTGCCTGCTTATGGGGGCGAACACCTACAACTACATCTTTGAACACTGGGGCGGGTGGCCGCACAAAAGCAAACGGTCTTTTGTGGTGTCACACTACGACACCAACGTGACGCCGGACTGCGGCGTGGAGTTCCTGACCGAAGAACCGCTGCAAAGGGTCTATGAACTGAAACAGGAAACCGACATGCTGGTGGTGGGTGGCGGCAAGCTGCTTACTTCATTGATTAAAGCCGGACTGCTGGACAGCCTGACAATCTACACCGTCCCGGTCATGGCGGGCAAAGGCATCGGTTTTGTCGGGGAAACATCCGGCTCGCTGTGGAAGCTCTCGGAAAGCAGGGTGCTGGATAACGGGGTGGTCTGTTCGACCTACTTGTTTGGCGGGAACATATAAAAAATGCGCCCGGTTTCCCTCCGGGCGCAACCACTAAAATTTCAATTATTATAAGCTGTAAAACCTATCACAATGAAATTTCAGCGGCAAAGATAGGCTATTTCTTCGGTTTCGCTTTCTTTTCGGGGAATGAAAAACCGACATTGAACTGCTCGTCCAGTACCAGCGAAGCATCGAAAGCCTTGCCGTTCTTGCCCTTGAAGCCCTTGATTAGCCCGGTCTTGCGTTTCGTCACCAGCTCGACAATCTGCTTGTCGGAAAGCTGCTTGTCGCACTTGTTGCGGAATATGGTAAGCGTGCAGTCCACGTTGGAACACTTCGCCACTTTCGGGTAGAACAGGATGCGCCCGCTGCCGCATTTCGGGCAGGGGCAGGTTTCACCAGTAGCGACAGATAGCTGCACCGATAGCAGTTCTGCGGTGATTTGCGTTGCGTACACCTCGATGCCCTTCCGGAACGTGTCGGCATCCATGCTGCCCGCTTCTATCTTGGCAAGGGCGGTTTCCCACATGCCCGTCATTTCGACATCGGCAATCTTCTTGTCCTTGACAATCCCATAAACGGCAAGCCCCTTGTCGGTAGGTACAAGGTTCTTCTTCTCACGCACGATGTACTGGCGGGCGAACAGCGTTTCGATAATCGCCGCACGGGTGGCGGGCGTGCCTATCCCGGCATCTTTCAGGCTGGCTTTCAGTTCGGCATCTTCCAGTTCCCTGCCTGCGTTCTCCATTGCCGCCAACAGGCTGCTTTCCGTGTGCAGCGGTTTCGGCTTGGTCTGCTTTTCGAGCAGATCCACGCCGGAGAGTGGCAAATATTCTCCCTCTTGGAGTGGCGGCAGGCTGGCGGCTTCTTCATCCCCGCCCGTTTCCGGCTCGCCGAACACGGTACGCCACCCGGTTACTTTCATCACAGACCCTTTCACCGTGAAGTCGGTATCTCCCCCTGACAGCAAGGCGGTGGTAACGTCTTTCACGCACTTGCCCGAAAAGGCTTCCAGCATACGCCCGGCTACCAGCTCGTAAACCGCCCGCTCGTCTTTGGAAAGTTCGCCGGGCAGGTTCTCGGTAATGATTAAGGCGTGGTGGTCGGTCACTTTGCCGTCATTCACGCTGCGGCGGTTCAGGGGTGTGCCGTCCAGCCCGGCGGCATACCCGGCAAAGCGGGAGTATTGCCCCAGCAGAGCGACACGTTCCGGCATTTCATCGAAAACGTCCTCCGGGATATAGCGGCTTCCGGTTCGGGGATAGGACATCACTTTCTTTTCATACAGGCTTTGCGCTATGGAAAGCGTCTTGTCAGCCGAGAAGTTCAGCTTCGTGTTCGCTTCCTTTTGCAGCGTGGTAAGGTCGTACAAAAGCGGCGGTTCTTGGCAGGCTTCTTTCCTCTCAACGGATTTAACCACAAGTTGCCCGGCATCCTTTACCCGTTGCAGGGCGGCTATGGCTTCGGGCTGCTGTTCCCACTTGGCGGTCGATTGGGCGGTAAAATTTATTCCCCCGCTGGCGGTCGCCGCTTTGAGTTGCCAAAACTTGGCGGGTACGAAATTCCTGTTCTCCAAATAGCGGCTGCATATCATCACGAGCGTGGGTGTCTGCACCCTGCCCAGCGAGAACACCCCCTGCCCGGCGGCAACGCTCAACGCTTGGGTGGCGTTTATCCCTATCAGCCAGTCCGCTTCGCTGCGGGACTTGGCAGAGAGGTAGAGGTTATCGTAACGCTCTCCCGG
Source organism: Bacteroides sp. HMSC067B03 (assembly GCF_001811315.1). Lineage (NCBI taxonomy): Bacteria > Pseudomonadati > Bacteroidota > Bacteroidia > Bacteroidales > Bacteroidaceae > Bacteroides > Bacteroides sp. HMSC067B03. The sequence continues at coordinate 14,805 of NZ_KV804512.1, forward strand.
CTGCAAGTTATCCAGCCCCTCACGGATTGCCTTGTCGGTAAGGCTGCTTATCCACAGGCGCACAAATGGTTTCCGGCAGTTCAGGTAATGGAAGATATAGCGGAAGATTAACTCACCCTCACGCCCGGCATCGGTGGCGACAATAATCCGGTCGCACTGGTCGAACACTTCCTTTATCACTTTCAACTGTTTCAGCACGCCGGGGTCTGCCTTGTAGCCTTTCTCCGCTTTCACCTGACGGGGGATTAGCTGGAAATCGGGCGGCAGTATGGGCAGGCTCTCCCTGCGGAAGTTCGCCACGCCGTAGGCTTCCGGCATGGCAAGCTGGATTAAGTGGCCGAACGCCCATGTCACCATATACCCGTTGCCGGAAAGATAACCGTCATTACGCCCGGTCGCACCGATGATGCGGGCGATGTCCTTTGCCACGCTGGGCTTCTCTGCTATCAATGCAATCATAATTCTTTACTTTTTAATGGTGGATATTACATTTTCATTCCTCTGGACTTCTTGGGCTTGTCAGCTTTCAGGCTCTTGTCCTGTGCTTTCTCCTGCTTCTCTTTCTGCTTGGCGGTGGGCTTGTCCTGACCCTGTTTCAACGGCTCTTTGCCCTGCTTGGTGGCTTCGTTGGTCTTGCCCCCCGAATTGACCGCTACCTGCGTCCGGCTCTCGGCGGCGGGGGTAACGTCTTTCGGCTGCACCTTGTCGGGGGATTTGCCCTGTGCGCCGGGCTGTACATGACCGTTGAACTCAACGCCCTTGCCGTCCTTTAGCCCGGCGACCTGCCGCTCTGCGGGCTGCTGCCCCTGCTGCAAGAACTGGACGGCGGCACGGGGCAGGAACTCCAAGCCACGCTCCACCGCACTGACCTGCAAATAGGCACTGCGCTTCGTGCCGTCCCTGAATTGCAGATTTTCCATTTTCACCGCTTGCCCGGCTTCAAAGGCGGCTTTCTGTTCCGGGCTGACTTGCACGTTACAGATTGTATCGGGGCATTTCCACTTGTCAGCCCGCATATACTCCAGTTCGTGCGTGTACCTGTCCCGGCTGACGAACACGGGGATTTGCTCGCCGCTTTTCGGGTCTTTGATTTCAGCGATGCCGCCCAAGTTGCCAGTGCCTTGCAAGTTGCCCTGTTCCTGCTTGGTGAACTCGTGTTCATGGAACGGGCGTTGCAGCAGTTTCTCGTCCTGCTGCACGCCGTGCAGCTTGGGTACTACCGTGCCGTCCTTTGCCTGATAGAAAGAGAGCTTGACATCGGTAGGTTTGAGGTAGAAGCCGCCCACCGTTCCCGAAACGGTGTAGGTGTTGCGGGACTTGTAGCCACGCATCACCCGGTCGAAGTCCCTCGTGTTTTTCAGGGTGTCGGCGGTAATGCCGACTTTTTTCAGGTTCTCCCAGTCGATTTTTGACGGGTCGAAGCGGTAGCCCTGCTTGAACTCGTGGAAGTCGGGCTTCGGAACTCGAAGCATTTCAACCCGCTTGCCGCCCTCCGATGTCGGGTTGCGGTGGTTGTCCTCGATTGCCTTTGCGTCTTGCTCCGCTTCGGAAGCCTTGACGCTGAACAGTTCCAGCCCGGAAGTGTCCTGATACTTGCGGTAGAAGTTGGAAATGAAGTTGCTGAACACATCGCTGTTCTTGTCCACCTGCATGAACTCGCCGCCGTGTCCGGTAGTGGGTGGCACGGTCTGCAAATTGCCCTCCTTGTCGATACCCTTAACGGCACTCACCTTTTCCTGCTGTTTATCCAAGACCAGCAGCACGTCTTTTTCCTGCCCCTCTGCGGGCGGGGTCATTCTGTTTGCCATAAATAATTGGAATTTTAGTGGTTACGGGAATAGTCCCGCCCAAAGGTAGCGACTAAATATGCTATATTTGGACGGGCGGCAAGGACTGTCCGAATTTGTCCTGCGTTGTCTGAAATTGTCCGGGTGGAGTAAATCTCCAACTGACGGTTGGAGAATTGGAAACAGGCATAAAAAAGAGAGCGAAGTTAATCACTCTCTTGGAGTGAGCCATTTATGAGCCATTTAATTATAGACCTTATGCCTTATAATCAACGGCTTATTAAAATTTGCATTATGCTTGCGAGCCATTTGTGAAGCGTTTATGAAACGTTTGCTATTTTATCAATAGGCTAATAATGAGCTACATATCAAAATTAATACTGAAATACAGCTTATTTTTGGAACGTTTGTGAAGCGTTTGGCAAGCCTTTGATTGAGTTTCCGTTATTCTCCTATTATCAGGTGACACGACAAAAAGAAAACATCTTCGGCAAAATTTTTGTTATGTTTTTGCAGGTGATTACATAATATACTATCTTTGCATATAGAAACAAAGGACATAAATATGGCTTCATTCAGAAAAGAGATACTTGGGCAGATTGAACGGATAGATACCGGGCGTATATTCACGTTCCGGGATTTGTCGTTTGAAACGGAAAAGACCGCCAATGTTGCGGTGCTACTTTCCGAACAGAGCCGCAAAGGGGTACTGGTACGGGTTGAAAAGGGGGCGTACTACCGTCCCAAGAAATCAGTGCTGGGACTGGGAAAGCTGCCTGTCTATCAGGATGAACAGTTCCGCTACCTGACTGAAAAACTGAACGGCTATATCACTGGTGCTTACGTCTATAACAAAATGGGGCTGACCGAACAGGTAGCCACAACCATAACGATAGCCACTCCTAACCCGGTTCGCCGTTTCCGTTTCAAGAACTTGGATATAGAGTGCGTGAAAGCCTACTGCATGGTCTATCCGGATGAAAGCCTTGTCCCGTACTTGCGGCTGCTCGATGCGATAAAGGACATGAAGCGCATACCCGGAACAACCGGGCAGGACATCTACAACCGGGTCAAAAGCCAATATTTCAACGGGTACAGCCTGCCGGAACTGGAAAAAATCGTATCTTTGGCGAAAAGTTACCCGCCACGTGTCAGAAAGGTGGTGGCGGACATACTGGGCGACATCAGACAAACCGTGTTGCAAACGGAAATGGTAAAGACCATTCTTCCCACGACACGGTTCAACTTGGATTATAAAACAGCATAGGACAGAAATATGAATTTACATTCGGACAAGGAAGCGTTCAAGGAAATCATCGCACTGGCGGCTGAACATTTCGGCTACGAGCAGTCGCACGTGGAAAAGGATTACTGGGTATCGAAGATACTGCGGGATATTTCCATGTCCGAATATGCGGATAAGACCTACTTCAAAGGCGGAACTTCACTTTCCAAAGCCTACGGGCTGATAGAACGTTTCTCGGAAGATTTGGACTTGTTCGTGTTCACGGGTGACAAAGGTGCGTCCAAGCAGGCGGAAAAGACATTGAACAAGAAACTTTCCAAATACATAGCCGAACTTAACAGTGACATATACAAGGAAGATTTGTCGGAAACGGGCGGTAATTACCGCAAACTGTATTTCTCGTATGACAATGTATTTCAGGGTGTGGGACTAAAAGAGCATTTGGAAGTAGAGATAAAATCCTGTGACCTGCCGGACAAAAAACGGATGTTCTACCCGGCAGACAAGCAGGTTATCAAACCGATTGTGACCGCCTTTCTTGAAAGTATCGGGCAAGAGGAACTGATAAGCACCTACGGGCTGGGAAGTTTTGAAACGCAGTGCATCAATCCCCGAAAGACTATCTGCGACAAGGTTTCAAGGCTGGTAAAGCTGTCTTACAATGAGGATGCAGCCGCACTGTTGGCAAAGCATATCCGTGACGTTTACGACTTGTCGGCACTCTACCACAATCAGGAATATAACGATTACCTACATTCGGAAGATTTCTTGGATGCCATGTACCGGGTGACGATAGAGGACGGACTAAACAAAAACTCCCGTTCGCACTTGTCGCTGGCTGATGCACCGATATTCAAGGATGCCGAAGCGGTCATGGCGTTGCCCGAAGTGGCTACGGCGTACACTACCGATTTGAAGAAACTGACTTTCGACAAAAGCAAGATGCCGCCGATAGGCAAGGCTGTGGAAGCATTGAAGAACCTGCACGAAATATTAGTGCGTTTTGAAGCCTACCGCACCAAAAAGCAAAATGAAGAACAACCGTAAAGCTACATCGGCTGTTCTTCACTCCATACATTATTATATACAGCTATTCTTCCTCCTTAATCAAGTGGCATAGCTCCGGGTCGTTCTTAATCCGGGTTATCTCGTCCTCGACAATCTGCCGGACTTCCTGACGGATGCGGTCATAATTGGCTTGTATCTCTTCCTGCATCCGGTCGTTGCCGTCCTTGTCGGTGAAGTCAATTATCTGCGGCAACTTCACGTAACGGGCGGTTTCCCGCTTCACCTTTTCATTGTCCACCACGATTTCGCAGTGGAAAATCTTCTGCTCTATCCGTTCATCGAAGTTGTCCGCCACCGCACCCACGAACATGCCTTGCGTGAGGTTGGATATTTTACTGGCGGGTATCAGGCTGTCCATTTGGGTGCTTATCGAGGTGGACTTCTCCCGCTGGTTGATTGTCATGCTCTGCCGTTTCTGCAACACCTTTCCGAAACGCTCGGAAAGGATTTTTGCCGTTTCACCGACTACCTGACCGCTGAACACGTTGCCCACCGTATTTTGGATTACACGGCTTTCCTTGTCCCCATAGTCACGGGTAAGCTGGCTGTAATCCTGAAAGCCCAGCAGAACCGCCACCTTGTTGCTTCGGGCAGTAGCAATCAGGTTGTCAAGCCCACGAAAATAAATCGTTGGCAACTCGTCTATTATCACCGAACTTTTAAGCTGACCTTTCTTGTTTATCAGCTTCACGATACGGGAATTATATAAGCCCAGTGCTGCCGAGTAGATATTTTGGCGGTCGGGATTGTTGCCGACAACCAAGATTTTAGGCTCTTTCGGGTTGTTGATGTCCAGCGAGAAATCATCACCTGTCATTACCCAGTAAAGAGCGGGTGAAATCATCCTTGAAAGCGGGATTTTCGCACTTGCTATTTGACCCTGCAACTGCTCTTGAGCGTCTGATTCCCAAGCATCTACGAACGGCGAAAGGTAGTTTTCCAGTTCGGGATAACTGCGCAAAATAGTGAATACATCGGCGTATTTCTTGTTCAATAGTTCAATGGCATGGGGGAACGTGCAATACTTACCGCCTTGATAGATACGGAGATACCAAATTATAGCCGCCAAAAGAATAATCGGGCTTTCCACGAAGAAGTCGCCCTGCTTGCTTATCCAACTTCGATTGAGGTTAAGCATTATCGTGTAGCTGGCTTCGTAGGCATCCGCAATGTCCGACATGAAGCTGGCGTTTATCGGGTTGCATCGGTGGCTCTTGCGGGGGTCGTCAAAATTGATAATGTAGAATTTGGGCTTTACCTTATACCCGTCCAAGTGGTTAAGCAAATGATTATAAGCGATTTCCGACAAATCGGGAAACTTATAATCATAGCAGTAAAGCGCAAAACCTTTCTCGATTTGCTGTTTTATGTAACTGTTTACCACTGCATACGATTTGCCACTACCCGGCGTACCCAACACAAGGCTGGCACGGAACGGGTTCACGACATTTATCCAACCGTTATTCCATTTCTTCTTATAGTAGAACCGGGTAGGCAGATTTACCGAATACTCGTTCTCGATAAGCCTTGTTTCCTGCTGGAAACTTTCGTTCTCGGTATTAAAGACATCATCCATTAGGTTGTTCTTCAACAACCGGGACATCCATGTACCCGCCATGAGCATACAGATATAGCCCGCCGACAGCGTGGCGATATAAAACATAGCATCCGCCGTGTGTGGCAGCGGAAGTTCCAGCAGCCACCAGTTCAGAAAAAACAACACGACACCCGCCGCAAGGCTGCAATGTATCTTCGTCCACGTTATCTTTTCCTCTTTCACGCCCTTAGTGCCGATGCACGACAGGGCGAGGAACACCACCGAAAAAAGTTTTGTCCAAAGGACGGACGAGAACAGCCCGGTGGTGCGCTGGAAATTCCACAGTATCTTGTCTATCACCTCAAACGTCACTCCCCACTCTTTCAGGGTGGAGTAACAGAACCAGTACACGTTTATTCCCACGAATAGAATACTGACAGCCCGCATAAAGTCCATGACCCTTGCAAGCCCTCTCAAATCATCTTCCTGTTGCATGATTGTAATGTTTTTTTAAGTTAGTCGATGCGCCTTGTGCGCTTCTTTTTCTTCTTTCTCTTTTGGCGGGCGGTGTCCTGCGGCTCGTCACCGCCTGATGCACCGCCGCCCAGCAATCCACCGAACGCACCCAGCACGGAAGCCACGCCCGAAACGATGTCGGATTTCGGCGTGAAGCCCGGCTGTTCCTGATGCGTGGATTGTTCCCGCTGTTGTATTTCCACTTCTGACTGGTATATATTTCCGGTTTCGCCCGAAAAACGTTCGTTGAACACGTTCGCCGAATACTCCTTGCCCAAGCGTGAACCGTTCAGCACCACCCGGCTGTCGTGGTCGATGAACGTAACGCCGTAGATGCGCCCGCTGTCATTCTGACGGAATACCACGTCAATGCCCTGCTTCTTTAGCTGTTGTTCCAGTTCTTTGCGACTGCGGGCGGTCTGCATGGCAGTGGCTACAATCTTCCGGGTGCGTTCTTTCAGTTTCCCGTTCCTGATTGCTTCGCCCGATTTCTCCATTCTGCGCTGCACCGCTTCATAACCCACCGACTTGCCGATGCGGGAAGCCTTTACCGGGTTGCCCGCCTTTTCTCCCTTGTCGTTCATGGCGGAATAGACAATGCCCTGATAGGGCTTGCCGTTCACTTCACCCTTGACTTCCTCGGCGCACACGTTGTAAGCGGCAAGCAAAGCCTTGTACTCCCCGAACGACTGGAAGCGGTAGCCATAGCAAGCCGCTTTCACGGTATTGCCGATTTGGTGCTTCACGTCCCCGGCGGCATAGTCCACCTTTTTAAGTTCCGGGCGTTCGGCACGTTCCTTTCGCTCTGCCGGGTGCAGCCCGTATTTCTTTTCCAGTTCACGGGTGATTTGCTTGCTGCGCCGATGCTCGAACTTGTCATTCAGCGGCTTGCCGTTCTCGTCCACCCGCAACCCCACGATGTGGATGTGGTGGCGGTCGATGTCGGTATGCTTGTACACCAAATAGGGCTGGTCGCCATAGCCCAACTTCCGCATATACTCTTTGGCAATGTCGGAAAGCTGCTGGTCGGTCAGCACGTCTTCCGGGTGCGGGTTTATGGAAATATGAAGTATCGGCTTCTTGGTGGATAGCTGGACGGGCATCTGCATTTCAAAGCTGCGCATACACTCGCCGATAGAGAAATTCCCGTCCTCGCTCAACAGCATCCGGTTGGAGAAAAGCACCTTTGCTTCCCCGCTGTCCACCTTGTTTTGGTTGTACGCCAGTGCGCCGAACATATTGCCGCCCGTGCTTATTTTGGCAACCATAGTTCCTTGCACTCGTTTGTCAGGTCGATAACCTGACGGTTCAACACAGCCAGTTCGGTGGTCGCTTTCTCCAGTTTGTAGAGAAAAGCCAGTGCCTTTTTCTCCGAAAAGTTGCTGTGCAACGCCTTTACGACTTGGTTGTAATTGACCGCTACCGCTCTGAATTGGGCGTAAAATTCGGTCAGCCGGGCGCAATACTCGACCGCCGATTTGTCCACTTTCACCACCCGGAACGGCTCGCCGAACAACCGGGCGGCGATGAAACGGGACTTGCTCGTGACGCCCGACTGCTCCCATTGCGAGAGGAAGCGGGCGTTCTCCCGGTCGTTCAGGTAAAGGACATGGCGATGCTTCGCCGGGTCTGCGAGGGCGGGGCGACCGCCCTTGTTGGGTTTTCTTGTTTCCATACTTCTTTAAATTAAAAAATTACGACTTCGGAGTGATTTTTACCCCCGCAAGGGGCAAGGCGTTTTCAGGCACGGAAAACGGTTTTGTAGCATACAAAACACACCTTGCTATTTTCTGACGAAAATCGAAATCCGTCACGGACGGATTGGGGTTAGCGTGGAACGATAAGCCCAGCCATTCACCAGCCCTGTTTTACACCTGCGCCCCCTGCGGTTCGTTACTCCGCTGCAAAGTAACGGTGATTTATAATGCTGTAAAATAGGCGGTTGGTGGACAAAACGGGACAGCGCAGGACAAATCGGGACAAGGTTTTCAGGGGACGTTTTTTCTCCCTTTTTTTGCATCGGATTTCAAGATTGAAAGCAAGATTGAAAGAAATATTCCAATCAGGAAAGAATGATTGAAAGCAGGATTTCAATAAAACGTGATTGCAGGATTTCAATATTTCAAGAAAGAATGAAAGCAGGAAAACAAGATTGAAATAAAACAGTCTTTCAAGATTGCAATATGGAATGAATGATTGAAAGCAATAAATAAATCTATCAACCAATAATGAACGGAAGCAATATGGAAAACGAGAAAACACCCCTTTATGTCGCCTTTTCCACCCAAAAGGGCGGGGTCGGCAAAACCACCTTTACCGTGCTGGCGGCGAGTTACCTCTACTACCTCAAAGGCTACGATGTGGCGGTGGTCGATTGCGACTACCCGCAACACTCCATTGCCGGGATGCGCAAGCGGGATGCCGAGCAGGTCGGGGCGGATGAAGATTACAAGCGAATGGCGTATGAGCAGTTCACCCGGCTGGGGAAGAAAGCCTACCCGGTATTGTGCAGTTCACCTGAAAAGGCGATTGCAACGGCTGACGAACATATAGCCACCGGACACGTGCCGGATATAGTGTTTTTCGACCTGCCCGGCACGGTGAACAGCGAGGGCGTGATAAACTCCCTTGCGGGCATGGACTACATTTTCACCCCCATTTCAGCCGACAAGGTGGTGCTGGAAAGCAGCCTGTCGTTCGCAATGGCTATCCAAAAGCTATTGGTGAGGAATGAAGCCTGCCGACTTGCCGGGCTGTACCTCTTTTGGAACATGGTGGACGGTAGGGAGAAAACAGACCTTTACACCGCCTACGACAAGACCATTAAGGAACTGGAACTGCCGCTGATGAAAACCTTTATCCCCGATACCAAACGCTACAAAAAGGAACTGGTGGCGGATAAAAAGGCGGTGTTCCGCTCCACGCTCTTTCCCGCCAGCCGCCCGCTGGTAAGGGGAAGCAACTTGGAAGAACTGATAACCGAAATAGTGTACTACATCAAATTAAAATGATATGGCAAAGCAAAGCGGCGGGATGCCGAAGATAGACGAGGATTTCATGAAAGAGCTTATCTCGCAGGGTGTTCCCAGTAAACAAGATAATAATAAGACGAATGATGTACCGCAAGAAACACAAACAGAAACGGTGCAAGTAGAGAAACCGACACCCCGCAGGCGCAAGGGCGGTTCGGGCGACTACCGGGAAACCTACTTTCAGAAAGTGGAACTGGCAGACCGACAGCCCTTATACGTGAGCCGTACCACGCACGAGAAGCTGATGCGTATCGTGACAGTGATAGGCGGGCGCAAGGTGACGGTAAGCAGCTACGTGGAAAACATTCTGCTGCGGCACTTCGAGCAGTACCAAGACGAGATAAACACCCTGTACGAAAGCCACTTCCAAAAGCCTGTCTGACTATGATAATCTATTGCATACTTACCGGGCTTTTGGTGTACTATATCGCCCTATGGCTGTGGTATCGCTACACGGACAGCCGGACATCAACGGGCAGAACGGATGATGCGCCACTCCCACGAAACGGGGTTTCAGGCTACACGCTGATAGGTGAAAGCCGATACAAGGGCGGACTAATCGGGACAGCGCAGGACAAATCGGGACACCTCCCGCAAGCGGCTGAAAATGATACTATTTTTGCGCCGCAGGCTGACGGACAGCCGGAAGAAAACATTCCGGAAACAGCAGCCGAAGCGGAAGAAACGCCCGGTTACGAGAATGACGAACCCGACTACGAGGACGAGGAAATAGCCGGGTACATGGACGGTGACGATGATACCGGGCGGGCTACGGGCGTGAGCTTCGATGAACTGGGCGAAGCGGTACGCACGGCGAACGCCGACAACCCCACCGAAGCGGAGAAACGGCAAGCAGCCGGGACACTGGCAAGCATTGAGGGGACGAACCTCTACGATGCGGTGGTGGAGAACATCAACGGCGGGCTGGCAAAGGTGGCGGAACTGCTGGGACGCAACGAAGCGGAACTGGCTACGGCTGCTGTCCCTGCCGGAACTGGCGATACAAGCGAGGAACACGAAGCGTTCGACATGAACGATTTCCTATAATATAATAATGTATAAGCCTGACAGCATGAAACAACGGGATTACGGTTGATTGGCAACCTGAAAACAAACAGACAAACGGGACTATCCCCGACCACTAAAATTTCAAATTATTCACCAGCCGGGAAAGGCGGACTATCCACCCGCCGCCCGGCATTAAAAACAAATCACAATGAGAAAGAAAATCTTCTTGTCGGCGGCTATACTTGCCGCCGTGGTAAGTGCCTACGCACAAGGAAACGGGCAGGCGGGCATCACCGAAGCCACGAACCTAATCACCGGGTATTTTGACCCCGGAACAAAACTGGTGTACGCAATCGGGGCGGTCTGCGGCTTGATTGGTGGGGTAAAAGTATATAACAAGTTTTCAAGCGGCGACCCCGACACCTCAAAGACCGCCGCCAGTTGGTTCGGGGCGTGCATCTTCCTGATTGTCGCCGCCACTATCCTGCGTTCGTTCTTCCTCTAAAAAGGCGGCAATGTCTGAATATCCGGTAAACAGGGGTATCGGGAAGCCGGTGGAGTTCAAGGGGCTGAAAAGCCAGTACCTCTTTATCTTTTGCGGCGGCTTGCTCGCCGTCTTCGTGGTGTTCATCGTCCTGTTCATGGCAGGCGTGAACCAGTGGCTATGTATCGGTTTCATCGTGTCGGCTTCGCTGCTGCTCGTGTGGCAGACGTTCCGGCTCAACGCCAAGTACGGCACGCACGGGCTGATGAAAGCTGCCGCACGCAAAAGACACCCACGCTTCATTATCAGCCGAAAGGCGATACCCCGGCTGTTCAACTACAAAAGAAGAAAGGAAGAAAGAACATGAGGAATATGTTAAAGGCTACCACGCTGGAAAGGAAATTTCCACTTTTGGCGGTGGAGAACGGCTGCATCATTTCAAAGGATGCGGACATAACGGTGGCTTTCAGGGTGGAACTGCCCGAACTGTTCACCGTCACCAGTGCCGAGTACGAAACCATACATTCGGCGTGGTACAAGGCGGCCAAGGTGCTGCCCGACTACTCCATAGTACACAAGCAGGACTTCTTCATCAAGGAGAACTACCAGCCCGACACCGAAAGGGGCGAGCTTAGTTTTTTAAGCCGCTCCTTTGAACGGCACTTCAATGAACGCCCGTTCCTGAACCATTACTGCTACCTGTTCCTGACGAAAACGACAAGGGAGAGAAGCCGCCGACAGAGCGACTTCTCCACCCTCTGCCGGGGCAGGATTGTACCGCAGGAGATAGCCGACAAGGAAGCGGCGGCAAAGTTTATCGAAGCGGTCGGGCAGTTTGAAAGGATTATGAACGACAGCGGTTTTGTCACCCTTACCCGGCTGGCGGCATCGGAAATCACCGGGCAGGACGGAAAGGCGGGCATCATCGAGAAATACTTCTCGCTCTCGCAAACCGACACTACTTGCCTGAAAGACATCGGGCTGTACCCGGAAGAAATGCGGGTCGGGGACGATATACTGTGCCTGCACACGCTTTCAGACGTGGAAGATTTGCCCGGAAAGGTCGGGACGGACTGCCGATTTGAGAAGCTGTCCACAGACAGAAGCGATTGCAGGTTAAGTTTTGCCGCCCCGGTGGGCGTGCTGTTGTCGTGTAACCATGTCTATAATCAGTTCATCTTCATAGACGACCACGCCGAAAACCTGAAGAACTTCGAGCAGACCGCCCGGAACATGCAATCGCTCTCCCGTTACTCCCGTGCCAACCAAGTGAACAAGGAGTGGATAGACGAGTACCTGAACGAAGCGCACAGCAAGGGGCTTATTTCGGTACGCTGCCACTGTAACGTCATGGCATGGAGTGACGATAGGGACGAACTCAAACGCATACGCAACGATGTGGGAAGCCAGCTTGCGCTAATGGAGTGCAAGCCACGCCACAACACGGTCGATACGCCCACGCTCTTTTGGGCGGGCATACCCGGCAACGAAGCCGACTTCCCCGCAGAGGAAAGTTTCTACACGTTCTTGGGGCAGGCTCTCTGTCTGTTCGTGGAAGAAACGAACTACAAGAGTTCGCTTTCGCCCTTCGGCATCAAAATGGTGGACAGGGTAAGCGGTCGCCCGCTGCACATCGACATATCGGATTTGCCCATGAAGAAAGGCATCACGACCAACAGAAACAAGTTCATACTTGGGCCGAGCGGGTCGGGTAAGTCCTTCTTTACCAACCACATGGTGCGCCAGTATTACGAGCAGGGTGCGCACGTGCTGCTGGTCGATACGGGTAACAGTTACTTGGGGCTGTCCCGGCTTATCCACAACCGCACGCACGGCGAGGACGGGATTTATTTCACCTACACCAACGAGAACCCGATAGCGTTCAACCCGTTCTATGTCGAGGACGGGGTATTTGACATCGAGAAGAAAGAGAGTATTAAGACCCTGATACTCACCCTGTGGAAGCGGGATGATGAAGCCCCCAAACGGTCGGAAGAAGTGGCGTTATCCAATGCGGTAAGTGCCTATATCGACCTGATAGGCAAAGACAGTTCGGTAACGCCCTGCTTCAACACGTTCTACGAGTTTGTCCGGGATGATTACCGCCGACAGCTTGAACAGAAGAACGTCAGGGAAAAGGATTTTGACATTGACAATTTCCTGAACGTGCTTGAACCGTACTATCGTGGCGGTGAGTACGACTACCTGCTGAACTCCGACAAGGAACTGGATTTGTTGCATAAACGCTTCATTGTCTTTGAGTTGGATAACATCAAAGACCACAAAATTTTATTCCCGGTAACGACTATCATCATCATGGAAGCCTTTATAAACAAGATGCGCAAGTTAAAGGGGATAAGGAAGTTAATACTAATTGAGGAAGCGTGGAAAGCGATTGCATCGGCGAACATGGCGGACTACATAAAATATTTGTACAAGACCGTCCGAAAGTATTTCGGGGAAGCGATTGTAGTCACGCAAGAGGTAGAGGATATTATTTCTTCCCCTATCGTGAAAGAAAGTATCATCAATAACTCGGACTGCAAAATATTGTTAGACCAAAGGAAATACCTTAACAAGTTCGACAGCATACAGAACCTCTTGGGACTGACCGACAAGGAGCGTTCGCAGATATTGTCTATCAACATGGCGAACCACCCCGGACGGAAGTACAAGGAAGTTTTCTTCTCGCTGGGCGGCACACAATCGGCGGTGTACGCCACAGAAGTTTCGTTGGAAGAATATTACGTGCGCCCGTAAAGGGAATTTGACGAATGTCGCT
>NZ_KV804513.1:0-3636 GCF_001811315.1 Bacteroides sp. HMSC067B03
AAAGTGTTGGGAATATATTTCTTGTCCATACTAAAGAATCATGGACACAGGTAAAACGAAAAGAAAAGGAGGTCACATTAATAAAATGAAAAGGGAAACACAAATGGCTTTTGAATCAAAAACGAGAAATTATATTTTTATTTTTTAATTTATAAATTAAATTTTTTTTTATTATGAACAAAAAGTTTTTAAGTGCAATCCTGTTTGGAGCATTACTTGCGTCTACCACAGGAACATTTACATCTTGTAAAGACTATGATGATGACATCAATGGTCTAAGCGAACGTGTAGATGCAATCGAAAAAACATTGGCCGAATTGAATACCAAGTTTGGTTCATTGGCCTATGTGAAATCGGTGTCTTTTGCAGATGGAAAATTAGTAGTAACAGATCAGAATGGAGATGCTACTACTTATAATATTCCTGATACAGACACTAATACTACGTATACTTTGGATGTATCTCAGGATGGTAATAAAGCTACTATTACTTTGACTGATAACAAAGGTAATGTACAAACTAAGACTATTACTTTTACAGATACTGACACTGATACTAAGTTTGATGCTACCAAATTGACTGTTGGTGAAGATGGCGTTGTAAAATATGATGGTGTAGCTACCGGTGTTACAATACCTAAGCAAGGTACGTTGGATATCACAGAAATGACTACAGATGGCGTAACTTATGGTTGGGCTATTAAATATGGCAATGCAGAACCTGTTAATTTGATGATTTGTGATGTTCTGCCTATTACGAGCTTTGGCTTTGAACCGGATGCTTATTTGGGAGGTGTTCCTTCAATGAAGGCTTTGAAAGTCGTTTATAAAGCTTGGAGTGAAACAACTAGCTGTAATCCGGCTACTGCTACTGGTGAAGTATGGGCAAAAGCTACTACAAATTCTTATGTTCGTCCGGTGATTGCAGGTACTTACTACTTGAATCCGTCAAGTGCAACTAAAGAACAGATAAAGAAGATCACTGTACTTTCTGCAGATAAAGAGTATATTAATAAAACTAGAGCAGCTGCTTCTAATCCGGAAGTTGAAAGCTATGAAGTAAAAGACGGTGTTTTGACTGTTTACTTTAAGGCTACTACTGAGTTGATTGAAGCTATCTCAAGTTCTAAAATTACAGTTTTGGCTATCCGTGTAGAAACAGAAGCTGGTAACACTATTACTGATGAGTATAGAGCTATCTACGCAACAGATTATGAAAACGTGATTTTGGGTGATAAGGCTAAAAAGGCTGCAGGTACTGCACATCATTTGTATGGAACAGACACAGGCAAGGCAGATGATGCTATCAAGGCTGATGCTGACTATGAAGTTGCTTATAACTCAACTACTGGTATTGATCTTGCTGAAAAGGTTATTACTTGCTATGATGATGTAGCTGCTACAAAGACAGATTTGACTATGTCTGCTGCAGAATTGGCTAAATTAGGCCTGAAGTATGATTTCCATTTGTGTGCTTACATTGATGGTACTAATCAGACTAACCAAAGTGATTTCGCTAGATTGACAGGTTCGGTTTTGTATCCGAAATTGTTTAATGAAACAGCTACTCCGTATGCTGCCGTAGGTCGTCAGCCATTGGTACGTGTTCAGCTGTTGGATACGAAAGCTAATAATAAAGTGGTCAGCACAGGTTGGATTAAAGTGATGATCACTAAAGATAAGGCTCCTGCTATTGACGCTCCGTTCACATTTGATCCATTCACTAACCAATGTGATGATAAAGTATTCGCATTGACAGTTGAACAAATGAACGTGAAGGTTTATAACAAGTTGGGTATGGACTATAAGATGTTCAAGACTATCTATGAAGCTGCCAATCCGTTGTATACCGGCGATGGTGTGGTTACTGAGGTTGCCGATGCTGGAGAAGTTACACAAACTGACTTGTTGAAGTGGACTATTTCTCAGGCCGATATGAAGTTAGCTTTGGCGAAGACTTCTGATGTTGGCTCATTGAAGGCTGTTGTAACTTACAAACCGAAAGCTGGTTATGAAGATTCTTACAGCGATGTAACTATCACATTGTCTACTAAGGTTAATGCAATTGCCGCTGTTACAATTCCTGCTTCTAACAAGATCGCTGAATACTGGGATGCTAATAAGACTTACGTTCGTCTGAATGTAGTTGTTCCGGGTACTCTGACTGATGACTGTGCATTTGCAGTTGATTTGGATAACACATTTGAAGGAAACAAACCTATTATCACAGGTGCTACTGCTTACAAGTATATTTTTGCATCTAAGAACGTAAATCGTAAAGAGAAAGGTTTGAGCGGTACTGAATATACATTATCAGTTGGTGATGATGGCTTGACATTGAAAGCTACTGCCGGTGCTGCGACTCAAAATGTAGCAGTGATTGATGCTGATGGTGTAGTCACTTATCAAAATACAGACTTTGCAAAAGACCTGTTGAATATTGCAAGTCATAACTCAGTTCCATCTGCCGGATTCTATGCTTGGATTAACATTAAAGCAACTACCGGTGAATGTGCATTAGAGTTGCCTATCACTAACGGTGAATATATGGCTTACTTCTTGCGTCCGATTGATGTAATTGCCGGTGAAGGTAAGTTCCAAGATGCTGTTGATAATGGTTCTACAGTTAATATGCTCGACCTGTTGAGCTTCTCTGATTGGAGAAACCAAGCATTCAGCACAACAGTAAAAGCTAACTACTTCGGTTATTATGGAATCGAGCTAATTACAGTTGATATACCTAATATCACTACTGACTTGAATGGTAACGATATCAATTCTAAGAAGTTGTCTGAGGTTACTTCACAACTGGTAATTACTCAAACTGGTACTACGGTTAATCCTATTCCTGCAGCTCCTGCTAAGGATACTTATGGTACCGTTACATATACAAACAATGGTAACGCTGTCGGTGCATTCAACTTGAGATTACCTGTTACTGTCACTTACAAGTGGGGTACAGTTAAGTCTTATGTGATTATTCCGGTTGAAAAGACATTAGGTAACTAATTCTTTTTTGAACTTAAATATAATGAAGCGCTTCTCTCTAATGAGAGGCGCTTTATGTTTAATGTAAATTAATCTATTATGAACATTAAAAGAAAACTGTTGATAGGTATAATGGCTATCAGTCTATTGCCAATTTCCGCCCAGGAACAGCGTGTCAAGGAACCTGAAAAGATTTCTTTCAAACCTCATTGGTTCATTCAGGCACAAATAGGAGCAGCCCATACTGTAGGTGAAGCAAAATTCACTGATCTTATTTCTCCGGCAGCAGCTCTTAATGTCGGTTATAAGTTTGCTCCCGCGTTTGGTGCGCGTGTTGGTGTAAGTGGCTGGCAGGCAAAGGGCGGATGGGTCAATCCGCAACAGACCTACCAGTATAAGTATCTGCAAGGTAATGTGGATATTATGGCTGATCTCAGCGCTTTGTTCTGTGGTTTTAATCCGAAGCGGGTGTTCAATGGTTACATCTTTGCCGGTGCAGGACTGAATCGTGGTTTTGATAACGATGAAGCCAATGCGCTTGATACAAGAACTTATGAGTTGGAGTACCTTTGGCAAGAAGGTAAGATTCTTCCGACAGGTCGTTTCGGTCTGGGCTGTGATCTTCGTTTGAATGATCGTTTGTCCATTA
>NZ_KV804514.1:0-82481 GCF_001811315.1 Bacteroides sp. HMSC067B03
ATACTGTGCAGCCATATAATACTCCGAAAGAAAATCGGGTAAGTATTTGTATTGCTGAGTAAATAAGGACAAAAATAGACAATATACCCTTTCTCATGAGAGATTTTTTTCCCCACTTCTTTATATATCATTTATATAAGGTGCTCTCTCATTGGGAACCTTAAGAGGTTCGCACTTGTGAAAGTCCGTGCTTCTGCAATAACCCTTTCTTCACTTAAATGTGAAGGTTAATAGTTAGGACTAGATGAAAAAGGGAACGCTTGTGAAAGTATACTTTTTCATATATCTATTCCTAATTGGAGGATGTCTTCCTATTTCCCACAGGCATTCTCTTATATGCAAAAAGGCGGCTCATATTGAAATGAGTCGCCTTTTCTGTTACTTGATTTCGATTTCTTCCTTCATATCGATTTCCTCTCCATGTGTATCATAGAACACATATTGCAGGAAAGCGAGTTTCTGACTTGGAATAATCTTGATACCGAGTCCGTACTTCATCTGCCATTTACGTTTGAGGGAGACAAGTCCCTGATTGATAAAGGCGGCGACATACGGATGGACGTGTAACGAGAATTTCTTTACCTTCAGTTTGTTGACCAGATAATCAATTTTACTCTCTAAAGTGTCCGTAAAGAGAATGGACGATTTGATAGTACCTTTTCCGAAGCAGGTGGGGCAGATTTCGGTCGTGTTGACGTCCATTGCCGGACGCACACGTTGGCGTGTAATCTGCATCAGCCCGAATTTGCTGAGCGGCAGAATATTATGCCGTGCCCTGTCTTTCTGCATGTTGGCACACATTCGTTCATAAAGCTTCTGACGGTTTTCGGCTTCATTCATATCGATGAAGTCCACGACGATGATACCACCCATATCTCTTAATCGCAGTTGGCGAGCCAGCTCGTCGGCGGCTCCCAGATTTACTTCGAGTGCGTTACCTTCCTGCCCGTTGGCATTCTTGGTGCGGTTTCCGCTGTTCACGTCTACTACGTGAAGCGCCTCAGTGTGCTCAATAATCAGATAGGCACCACTCTTGTAAGAGACTGTTTTACCAAACGATGATTTGATCTGCTTGGTGATACCGAAATTGTCGTAAATGGGAAGTTGGCCTTTGTACAGTTTCACGATGTTTGCCCGGTCGGGTGCGATCAGTGTTACGTAGTCTTTGATTTCATTGTACACAGCCTCGTCATTGACGTGAATATTCTCAAAAGAAGGGTTGAAGAGGTCGCGTAACAAACCTACGGCGCGGCTGGTCTCTTCATAAATCAACGTCGGATACTTGGTGGCTTTCTGTACTTTCGCCATTGCATCTTCCCAATGCTTGATCAGGACTTTAAGCTCTCCGTCGAGTTCGGCTACGCGTTTGCCTTCGGCTACTGTACGGACGATGACACCAAAATTTTTAGGTTTGATGCTCATCAACAGTTGTTTCAGACGGGCGCGCTCTTCGCTCGATTTAATCTTTTGTGAAACAGAAACCTTATCATTAAAAGGGATCAGTACCAGATAGCGTCCGGCAAACGAAATTTCGGACGTCAGTCGCGGTCCCTTGGTAGAGATAGGTTCCTTAACGATTTGCACCACCACTTCTTGTCCGACCTTTAATGTGTTGGCTACAGTACCATCCTTGTCAAGGTCAGGAAGTAGGGTTGCTTTGCTGATGGAGTTCAGCTTCTTTTTGTCGCTTAAAGTCTGCTTTACAAACTTTTCGAGTGAGTTAAATTGAGGACCCAGGTCAAGATAATGAAGAAAAGCGTCTTTCTCGTAACCGACGTCTACAAAGCATGCATTCAGTCCGGGCATCAATTTCTTGATACGTCCCAAATACATATTGCCCACTGAGAAAGAAATGTTTCTTCCTTCGCTTTGAAGTTCCACCAGACTCTTGTCTTCGAGAAGGGCGATGGAGACCTCTTTGGGCTGTACGTCTATTACAATTTCACTTGTCACTGTTTTGCTTTCTTATTATTGATTGAATCTCATTTGTATGAACAACTTTTTTGACAAAATGTTCATTTTGGGTTAGCTACTTAAACAAAGAACAAACTTGAAAGACATGTAGCTTCGCAAGTTTGTTCTTTATTCTGTTTGATCAGACTTAAAAATTATTTTTTGCTTTTATGTCTGTTCTTTCTTAGTCTTTTTTTACGCTTGTGCGTAGACATTTTATGTCTTTTTTTCTTTTTTCCGCTTGGCATAGCTTCACATTTTATGGGTTAATACTCTTGTTTATTATTTCTTTACTGAAATTGTAAATGTCTTAGCCGGTTTGAAGGCCGGAATGTTGTGCTCTGGAATGATGATAGTAGTATTCTTAGAAATATTACGAGCTGTCTTTTGAGCTCTTTTCTTAACTACGAAGCTACCAAACCCGCGAAGGTATACATTCTCATCGTTAGACAATGAGTCTTTAACAGCTTCCATAAATGCTTCAACTGTTGTAAGAACTGTTGTCTTATCAATACCGGTTTTCTTTGTAATCTCGTTTACAATATCTGCTTTAGTCATTTTTCCTTAAAAAAAATATTATTACTAGGTTCTTGCTAATTTTTTGGACTGCAAATATATAGCTTTTTGGTCTCCTAAAAAAATATATTCTGCACATTTTTCTAAAAAAATGGAGGCATTAAGTTTTCTTAGAGTCAAAAGAGTTACTTTTGTACTGCTTTTGGATAGTATATACAAGATAAATGTTAGATGATAGATCGAAATCAGGAATGAATATTTTTAGTGAGGCTATAGTTGAATGGTATAAAGAATACAAGCGTGATTTGCCTTGGAGAGAATCGTCGGACCCGTATCGGATCTGGATATCGGAGATTATTCTCCAGCAGACACGGGTGGCGCAGGGATATGATTACTTTCTCCGGTTTATCAAACGTTTTCCTGATGTGAAGACATTGGCAGACGCTGACGAGGATGAAGTGATGAAATACTGGCAGGGACTGGGATATTATTCTCGTGCCCGCAACCTGCATGCCGCAGCCAAAAGCATGAATGGAGTTTTTCCGAAAACATATCCCGAAGTGCTGGCGTTGAAAGGAGTAGGGGAGTATACGGCGGCAGCTATCTGTTCTTTTGCCTACGGTATGCCTTATGCGGTGGTAGACGGAAATGTGTATCGGGTACTTTCCCGTTATTTTGGCATTGATACTCCGATTGATTCGACGGAAGGAAAGAAACTGTTTGCTGCTCTGGCGGATGAAATGCTGGATAAGAAACAGCCGGCTCTTTATAATCAGGGTATTATGGATTTCGGGGCCATACAGTGTACTCCACAGTCACCCGATTGTTTGTTTTGTCCGTTGGCGGATAGTTGTTCGGCACTTTCAACAGGAAGGGTGGCTCAGCTTCCGGTGAAACAGCACAAGACAAAGACGACAAACCGTTACTTCAATTATATGTATGTACGTGCGGGCGCGTATACCTATATAAATAAGCGGACAGAGAATGATATATGGAAAAATCTGTTTGAACTGCCATTAATAGAAACTCCGGTTTCTTTGTCGGAGGAGGAGTTTTTGTCATTGCCGGAATTCAAAGCTTTACTGGTATCGGAGGAGAATCCGGAGATACGTTTGGTTTGCAGAAATGTGAAGCATGTATTGTCTCATCGGATTATTTACGCCAATCTATATGAAGTGGTATTGCCCGAGGGTACCAAAGCTTTTGCAGACTTTCTGAAAATACGGATAGAAGATTTGGATCAGTATGCGATTTCTAAGTTGGTGCAGAAGTTGGTAATTGGTAATAAGTATTAAGTATTAACCATCCGGTCTACAGCGCAGCTTAATACCTAATACTTATTACTTAATACTTAAAATACTTGCATACTATCGTTATTCTGTTTAATTTTGGCAGCAGATTTAAATAATAGAACATAAACTTGATGCATATATGTCAGTAAATAAAGTGATATTGATAGGAAACGTAGGACAAGATCCTAGGGTGAAATATTTCGATACCGGTTCGGCAGTGGCAACTTTTCCTTTGGCTACCACTGATCGTGGCTATACATTGGCTAATGGAACCCAGATCCCCGAAAGAACGGAATGGCATAATATTGTTGCATCCAACCGTCTGGCTGAGATTGTGGACAAATATGTGCATAAAGGTGACAAGTTGTATCTGGAAGGGAAAATAAGAACCCGTTCATATACTGATCAATCAGGTGCTATGCGCTATATTACTGAAATATTTGTGGACAATATGGAAATGTTGTCTCCGAAAGGGGCTAATACAGGTGCGGGAGCTCCTCAGCCGTCTGCAATACAGGCTCAACAGCCACAGCAGATGCAACAACCGCAACAACAGGTACAGCCTTCACAGGCACAACCGATACAAGATAATCCGGCAGATGACTTGCCGTTTTAGATACTGTGATAATGTGCCAATAGGTTGATTGCTGATTGGCACATTATCTTTTGTTTAACTAAAATATATACTCTTTGGACTCAGATGGTTATTTAAGCCAATTGGCTGAAATTTTCAACGGTATTACCGTAAACACTCCTTCAATCTCTGCTATTATTGCCATAGTACTGGCAGGTGTGCTCCTGCTTGCTTCCGGCTTTGCTTCGGCTTCTGAAATAGCTTTTTTTTCACTTTCTCCTTCGGACCTGAATGATATTGACGAACACAATCATCCTGCTGATGAAAAGATCAGCGCCCTTCTTGGAGATTCCGAACGCCTTCTGGCTACGATACTGATCACTAATAATTTTGTTAATGTGACCATTATTATGCTCTGCAACTTCTTTTTCATGGATGTATTTGTGTTTCATTCTCCATTGGCAGAGTTCATTATACTGACCGTAATCCTGACTTTCCTGTTATTGCTGTTCGGAGAGATTATGCCGAAGATTTACTCGGCACAAAAGACGCTGGCATTTTGTCGTTTCTCTGCTCCGGGCATCTATTTTTTAGAAAAGTTGTTTCATCCGGTCGCTTCCATGCTGGTGCGCTCTACCACTTTTCTGAATAAGCATGTTACCAAAAAGAACCATAATATCTCTGTGGATGAATTGTCTCATGCCTTGGAGTTGACGGATAAAGCAGAAATCTCCGAAGAGAATAATATTCTGGAAGGGATTATCCGTTTTGGAGGGGAAACCGTGAAGGAAGTGATGACCTCACGTTTGGATATGGTCGATCTGGATATTCGCACACCTTTCAAAGAGGTGATGCAATGTATCATTGAAAATGCTTATTCGCGCATCCCTATCTATTCCGGTTCACGGGACAATATAAAGGGGGTGCTGTATATTAAGGACCTTTTGCCGCATGTCAACAAGGGGGATAATTTCCGTTGGCAGTCACTGATTCGTCCTGCTTATTTTGTGCCGGAAACAAAGATGATTGATGATCTTCTCCGTGATTTTCAGGCGAATAAAATTCATATTGCTATCGTTGTCGATGAATTTGGAGGAACTTCCGGACTGGTGACGATGGAGGATATTATCGAAGAAATTGTAGGTGAGATTCATGACGAGTATGATGACGAAGAACGCACGTACGTAGTACTGAACGATCATACATGGGTGTTCGAGGCAAAAACGCAGTTGACCGATTTCTATAAGATTGCAAAAGTAGATGAGGATGAGTTTGAGAAAGTGGTAGGAGATGCGGATACATTGGCCGGTATGTTACTTGAAATAAAGGGGGAGTTTCCTGCATTGCATGAGAAAGTGACTTATCATAATTATGAGTTTGAAGTGCTGGAGATGGACAGTCGGCGTATCCTGAAAGTTAAATTTACGATTCTTCCCAAGGAAACGGAGCCATCGGAGGAGAAAGAATAACTGAAGGAAGATGGGATTGTTTTTGCAACATAAAACGAAAGATATACACTGGGCTATTTGGAAGATGGAAGAGTCTCAGGAAAGCTTATTGACTCTTCTTCCTGCTTTCCGGAGAATTTCTTGTGAGCAAGAGATGCAGCGTTTTACTTCAGAACGCAGGAAAATGGAGTGGTTATCTGTTCGTGTGCTTCTATATTCCATGTTGCAGGAAGATAAAGAGATTATCTATTCATCTGAAGGGAAACCTTCTTTGGGTGATCATTCTTTTTTTATCAGTATTTCGCATACCAAAGGATATGTGGCTGTGATACTAAGTCCGATTGCTCCTGTGGGTATCGATATCGAACAATATGGTCATCGTGTAAAAAGAGTGTATGATCGTTTTATCCGTCCTGACGAACAAGTAGAACCATATTTGGGAGATGTAACCTGGAGTATGCTGTTACATTGGTCGGCAAAAGAGACGATATTCAAATCAATGGAGAATGCAGACGCTGATCTCCGGAAACTTTGTTTGTCACACTTCGTTCCTCAGAAAGAGGGGACATTTCAGGTACAGGAATATGCTACGGAACAACAACAGTCGTTTGCAGTGGGCTATCGCATCTCTCCGGATTTTGTTCTGACTTGGACTATCATCAAATAACTGAGAATTAATCAATAAAACATAGTGACGCTATCCGGTTGGTATACTGTCACTATCTCTGTAGGATGGCGTCACCATCGTCACATGATAGCGTCATTATGTTTGTTGTGCACTATTGCCGTTTCGGGACTTGTGATTGCATATTGAAAAACGGTGAATAATGAGTGGTTGTTCCCCAAATTATTCACCGTTTATATCGGATTACTTATTATCTTTTTTATTAAGCCTGTAGCTTAATGCTCCTGACGGACATTTGCTGATTTGTGCAATTAATTCTTCCGTTGTCGCATTTTCAATTTGTACCCACGGTCTTTCTTTCGGGTGATATACATTGGGTAACATTTTTACGCATATTCCGGCGTGCTGACACATTTCCGGCTGCCATATGATGGTTAATTCGCCATTTGTGTATTCTACTTTCTTTCCCATATTTTCTACTTTTATTTAATATGAATACCACGCATTACTATTCGTTTCCATTCCGGATGCTTATGGATATATCCGGCTACAAATGGGCAAAGG
Organism: Bacteroides sp. HMSC067B03; assembly: GCF_001811315.1. NCBI lineage: Bacteria > Pseudomonadati > Bacteroidota > Bacteroidia > Bacteroidales > Bacteroidaceae > Bacteroides > Bacteroides sp. HMSC067B03. The sequence goes on from NZ_KV804514.1 coordinate 6,973, forward strand.
GGTACCAAACGTAAACCTTGTCGTTCAATATCTGACAATACTTTTTCTGCAAGTTGAGAACCAACTCCCTTGCCTCCAAGAGAGGCGGGGACTTCAGTATGAACAAGGTAAATTTCTCCATTGTTTGATTTTATATAGTCTATTTCGGCTATTTTGTCATCGATTTGAAATTCATATCGATGTTTCTCTTCGTTATCTATAAGTTTATAATCTTCTGCCATAATTTTTACGTATTAAGTTCAATTGATTATAATATAAACACTTGAGAGTTGATTTTGTTTATATGGATTATCGTCCTTGCTTATGCTGATGATTCCTTTTTGCTGCTATGATAATCGTTCTAATTGAACTGTAAAATGGCGCATGAGAGGAGCTTCCCAGACGATACGAACTCCATGAGTAATAGATTCTCTTCGTTCATATACATTTCTGAGGGCGGCGGCTATTACATTCATATGGTTGTCGGTATACACTCTGCGAGGGATGGCAAGCCGGAGTAAATCGAGTCCGTTAAAGCGATTCAGGTGAGTAACCGGGTCGCGGTCAGCAAGGATGTATCCGATTTCGCATCCACGAATGCCGGCTTCCAGATAGAGTTCGACTGTTAATGTCTGTGCCGGAAATTCTTCTTTGGGGACATGTGTCAATACTTTGGATGCATCGACAAAGATGGCGTGTCCTCCGGCGGGGCGTTGATATGGAATTCCATATTCATCCAGTTTTTTGGCCAGGTATTCTACTTGTTTGATACGTGTTTCCAGATTATCGAATTCTGTATTCTCATCCAATCCGGTGGCAAGGGCATTCATATCCCGTCCGTTCATTCCTCCGTAGGTGAGGTAGCCTTCGTATTGCACACAAAAGCCTTTGGCACCTTCGTACCACTCTTTAAGTCGGGTTGCAATGAATCCTCCCATATTGACGATGCCATCTTTCTTGGCACTCATGGTCATTCCGTCGGCAAGATCGAACATCTCCCGTGTGATTTCTTTTATTGATTTCTGCTGATAGCCGTTTTCACGCATTTTAATGAAGTAGGCATTTTCTGCGAAACGTGCGGAGTCGAAAAGTACCGGTTTGTTATATTTATCAGCAATGGTACGAACCTCACGCAGGTTTTGCATGGATACAGGTTGTCCTCCCGCTGTGTTGTTGGTAATGGTAACTATGATAAAGGGAACGTGGTCAGCATGCTCGCGTAATACTTTTTCCAGTTTTTCCGGATCAACGTTTCCTTTGAAGGGAATTTCTAGTTGAGTATCTTTGGCTGCATCGATGGTACAATCCAATGCGATGGCATGACGTCCTTCGATATGCCCTTTGGTGGTATCAAAATGTGAGTTGCCGGGTACAATGTCTCCATCGTGTACGAGATAGGAGAAAAGGACATTCTCTGCTGTTCGTCCCTGGTGGGTAGGGATTATATATTCGAATCCTGTGAGTTTCGTGATTGTATTCTTTAGGTTGAAGAAGGAGGTAGCGCCTGCATAGCTTTCGTCTCCCAGCATCATAGCTGCCCATTGGCGGTCGCTCATAGCTCCTGTTCCGGAATCAGTGATAAGGTCGATATAAACTTGTTCTGATTTGAGTTGGAAGACATTGTAATGTGCTTCTTTGATCCACTGCTCGCGTTCCTCGCGGGTACTTTTTCTGATGGGTTCTACCATCTTTATTTTCCATGATTCGGCAAAAGGTAACTCCATTGTTGTAGATTTTAGATTTTGTCCGACTAAAATAGTAAAAGTAGGTGTAATAAGCAAACTTTTGATGACTTTTTGTTAATGTAGAGCAGGGAGATCTTGTTTGAAAGATTTGGTAAGATAGATTACAAAAGTGAGTTTATGATGAAAAAAGAATCAGGCTTCATCATTTGAAGTCTGATTCTTAAAATTATGTGTTCTGTTTGATACAATCATATGTCCTGTCTAGTATGATTATACGCTCTATTGGGTAATCATTCGTTTTATTTGATATAATCGAGCGCCCGTTTGTACTCAATCAAACAGTTGTTTTAGTCTTCAATAAGAGTGATGCCATCAAGGCAGAAATAAGTAGGAGTCATGGGCCCCCAATCATTAACTTTCGTTGAGATCATTGTAAATTTTAAGCCATTGGTTTCTCCAAGTGCTGTAAGATCTACCCATTTCCATGTTGTTAGAATATTCGTTCCTTCTGCTAAGTCACATTCCACCATTTTAGTTTTGTCAAAATTGTGTATTTTTAGTTTAAATGAGTCATTAGCTTCAAATTTGTCTAGTCCACTAAAAATAGAGCTACCTTCTTTCATACTCTTGTAAGCATATACACAATTAGTTACATATAGACCTTTTACTTGATAATCTTCTGTTTTATTTGGATTTTCATTGTCTTTGAATCGTATTGATACTTCTTTGTCGCTGTTTGAACCTACTTTATATCCGGCAGCACCCACAACAACATATGTATTGCTACTTACTCCTTTTTTAGGAATTGCACGATAGTCATATACAGAGAAGTCTGGACAATCGTTTATTGTACAGTTGGTGAATGCAAATCCATCGGAACCAAATCCATAAGAGTCAGACGAAATACAATCAAATTCGAAAATCTTACTATTGTCTGTCAGGAGAGTTTGGAAATAATTAGTGGTATAAGTTGTACCTTGATCTTCATAACTACTTGACCAAGTATCAATAGGATTTTCTACATCACCTAAATCAAGAGTATGAGTTTCATAGCTTGGCAAATTTAGTACATATGTTTTAGGACCATTGTCCTTGTCATCGTCACTACATCCACAAAAAATAAATGTGGATATCGTTAAAAGTAAAAATAATTTCTTCATGTTTCTGCTTTAATTTAAATTGTTGATTATTTAGTTGATTACTTCTCAAAATGTAAATCTTCTATTGTCATGATTTCTGTTGATATTTCTCCTGTCCAGCCTACATTCTGGTTTACAGCTGTATATATTCTAATGAAATCAATTTCATCCAATGCAACTGGTCTCCCATTTTGAGTTACTGCCCAGTCGATTTTAAATTGACAATGTTCCGTATTATAAGGATGATTATCTGCATACCCCCACGGATAACAGTAGCCTACCCATGTACCTCCTTCATTTACCGCATTATCTTTCAAGCGTGTTCCACGGAAGGTTATCTCATCTTCTTCTATCCAATTCGGATAATAAGAATCTTGTTGATGGTAGGTGTTTCTATAAATATAACCTTCTCCTCCCTGATTATCGGTCCAACGGACATCTCCATTAGCCGGTTGAGGTCGGTGATAAGTTATTTCATAACCACGTGTTTCCGTATCCTTTCCATATTCGCTCCCTGCCAGTTCGTACCATTCATCATCGGGTAATCCGTTTCCGTTTACATCTTTTGAAACCAAAACGATGCCCGGTTCGGCACTTCCTCCTAGAGCTCCCGTACCGGTATTTTGATTGTAGGAAGCATTACCCAGAATCTTGAAATCATATTCCCCTTTGATATTGCGTATTGGCTGATGGAAACCTACGGTGATTGTCCCGCCGAAACCGCCTAGGGAAATAACTGATTTCTTTTTTAGCTTTTCAGTCGCACGTTCCAGGACTTGTTCGGCAGAAAAGCCGTCCTCATAAGCGGAAGTTGTAGTATTTATAAACTGTCCGGGGGCAGGCATATACTCCAATACTTTGTTGGCAAAGGCGGAAGGAGCATTCGGGTCGTCCGGAATATCACTTGCGTCGTTTTGTGAAGCTTTATCACTGAATACAATTGTATTGGGATTTAAACCTATTTCATTCAGGCGATATTGAAGTTGTCCCTGCTGGTTGAAACAGAGGACATCCCCTTTGATGGTATAATTGTAGGCTTCCGTAATATAAATATTTCCGCTGAAAGGGTTTGTCTGGATACTGAAAGGAGTTTGAATGATTGTTCCATCCGTGATGAAGTTGTCTCGTATTACAGTTCCGGTAGTGAGGTCGAAAACTTTGATAGCAGAGGCTTTTGTCTGATAGTCGTATGTGTATAGATAGGCAATGGGGCCGTCGATTGTAAAGCTTAAAGCCTTTTCATCATAAGTGTTGGTAACAACATCTGTGCGACTGTCGATTCGTACCAGATGATAATCGCCGGCTTCGATGTCGGCACCCTGTGTTACTACATATACTGCATCTTCCAGTCCCGGAAGTATTTTCCCCGGATTGGGACCGACTTCGATTTTCTTGGTTTCTTTGAAAGTCGTGATGTCAATCACTGATACGGTGTTATCCACACCCGGGCCGGAATAATCCAGGCTGCCTGAGTTGGATACATACAGTTTGTTATTTTGCACACAGATATCGTCCGGGTTTCTTCCTGCTGTAATAATGGCTTCTATTTCCAGTGAAGTAGTATCAATTCTGGCTACTGTTCCGTCAAAAGAGCATACGTATGCCTTGTCTTTATCGAAAGCTATCGAACGGGGCTGGCGAGAACTGCCGTTATCACGCAGCATTTGTATTTGACGGATTGATTTTCCGGTCGTAAAGTCTATTACTTCTACGGTACTTGATACATTGACTACGATATATATTTTATTGCCATAGATAGCCATGTCATTGGCGGTATCCCCTAATCCCCGTTGGTTGTTTGCACTGAAATAATTGCTGGTACGTTTCTGCTGATTGAAAGAATAGCGGGCCAGTGAGCTGTTGTTCTGATTGAATAGTCCTTCGCTTAGAATATACATTTCCGCTGTGCCGGTTTCGTAGACGTCTCCGCTTTCTCCGGGCACCAGGCTGGGCTTGTCCTCCAAGTCATCACAGGCGATGAGGAAGAACAATAAAAGGGATAAATATTTCCCTGATTGATATATATTATAAAGTATGCTTTCTTTCATACACAAAGTTTAATGGCTCCATTATTAATATCTGACTCCTACCGTGACTCTGAAAGATCGTCCCGGCATGGGGAAGTTCTTTACAATCTCGTAATTCTTGTTCAGTAAGTTCAGCACTTCTACGTTTAATGATGCTGTGACATTCCGCATCTTAAAATCTCTGCCGGCAGAGAGGCTGTGATCGCTATAGCTGTCCAAACGGTTATCACTGATATTCTGTCCGAGCATGTACCGTTTGCCCGAGAACAGGAAGGAATAGGACAGATTCACCCAGGGAGTTTCTATTCCGGCATGTCCGGATGCGGAAACTCTGGGGGTATAGGCTATCTGATGTTTGTAAACTCTTCCTTCAGGAGTGTTAAGATCAGAGTTGGTCACATCCAGTGCCCGTTGGTAGGTGTAGTTGCCGGAGAGGTTAATTCCGAGCTTCTGCCAAGGTTGCAGGTTGATACTGGCTGTTGCATCTATTCCTTTTATATCTACCTTGCCGAGATTGAGCATGCTCCAGGTGAATAAATTCTTGGTTGGAACAGCTATAATCTTGTCGGTCACTTTATTATGATAAGCGTCTACAGTAGCCGAAATATAAGGTATAAAGTCATTTATTTCTTTACTATAGGTGATGCCTATGTTATACTGAATGGCATTCTCCGGTTTTAAGTTGATATTTCCCGTCTGGCTGTAATATAAATCGTTGAAACTAGGCAGGCGGAAGATGTCTTTGTAGAAAAAGCGGAACCTGAGTTCTTCATTCTCAAAAGGTTTGATCGAGGCGCTGACATTGGGAGACAGTTTCCGGTGATTGCCTGCACTCCCTCCGCTTTTGGCTTTTTCATTGATGACGGTTGCCAGGGCAGAGGCAGATAATGTCACCCAGTTATTCATGTATTTTCCGGCAAAGGCAGTCAGCCATGAGTACCGGGTAGGGGAGACAAAGTTATTTAAATTGGCATTCATTGTGTTGATGCTTCCGTCGGTCGACAAGGAGAAAGAGAGATTGTCCAGCATCCGGTAAAGAGTGGAGGCAGACAGGTAGTACTCTTGCTGGTAATAGCTGTTATTGATTTCCTTTGCCGCTACGGTAGGATTCGGGTCTTGGTAGTTCTGGTAACTCCAGTTCCATTTGGCAGATGTCTGAAATACCCATTTCCTGTTGAATTCTTTCTTGTATTGGCTTTGGATAAATGTATTTTTGTCTCGTAGATGTTGCAGGGCAAAGTCGTAATACAGGGTTGTCGCATTGGGCAAGCCTCGTGAAGACTGGTAATAGTAGGCTTTCAGTTTCCACTGTTCTTTGTCGGAGAAATTGCCGTAGATGCCTACTTCTGCACGGAGATTTTGTACATCGGTGTTGTGACGTTTCTCTTTGCTGGTTTGCATGTCTTCGCCGTTTCCGTAGTGCAGGATAAATGGATAATGACCGTCTGAAGACATCCATTCTCCATTGGCAGACATGCTCCATGTATTAGTGAGTTGTCGTTCCAGTAAGAGAGAAGGGTTTACTAAGCCCCATGAACCGGTTTTGAATTCGGCTGCCATATTGGTCTGCTTGTGGGCAGAGAAATACGGAGTGGGTGTTTGTATGTTCAATAATCCGGCGGAGGCAAAGGTACGGGCAGGTTGAAAAATATTATCTCCTTGTCCGTTGTGGAGTGAAAGGCGGTCGACGTTATTTAAAGAGAAACGTCCGATGTCTATTTGTCCGGTCTGGCAGTCGCTGATAGTAATACCGTCATAGGCTACAGCGGTGTGTTGTGCTCCTAGGCTTCGTATAGATACGGTTTTCAGCCCTCCGATACCTCCATAATCTTTCACGGTGACTCCGGCGAAATGCTTTACTGCATCCGATACTTGCAGTACATGCAGATTTTTGAGTTCCTCTTTTGAGAAGATTTGTTCGGGAGTGGTGGAGCGGACTTCCCGGGTCTGATAAGGGTCGGAGACCGTTATTTCGGGGATCGAATAAATATGAGTGGTGTCTACCTTTTGCTTTTGCGCAAAAAGTGATGTAGAAAGGAGCAGGCAGCAGAGTACCGCATATATCGTTTTACAAAATGTTCTCTCTTCCATTTTATCTTTGTCGTCCACCTCGTTTTAATTAAAAATGTCCGGGCGAACTCACTTCGACCGGACATCATAATAAACTTGGCAGAGTTTATTAGTTTGTACACACTTTCTCTGAATCAGAGTGGTGAATGAAATGATGGACGAAATGTCCGGGTCATTAGACTCAACGCTTTTTCCTCGAAAGCAGTGAAACGAGTTTGCATGGTAGGTCTTCTGACTTGTTCTTATTGCGAGCGCCTTCCCGGACTTTGCTTTCCAGTGGCTAGAAGTCGTTGCTCACAACATAATATACGAACTTACAGCAGCGGGACTGTTCAGGACTTGCACCTGATTCCCTTTTAATCGCTCCCCTCGTGCATGAGAGTTGCAAACCAATGCGCGACAAAGATAGAGAGTTTATTTGTCTTTTGCAAGAAAGGAGCGATAGTAAATCCATGATCTCTAATTGTTTTCTAGAATGCCTTGAAGCCCAATACTTCGGTAGAGACTTCACCGATTGACTCTACATTCTTCAAGATGGCACTTTGCACTTTTACGAAATGGATACGATCCAGCTTCACGGAGTTGCCGTTTGAATCGATTGCATCGTCCAGATCAAACTGGTTATAGCGGTAATTGCCGTTGTCGTCTTTTGCCATATCGCTTCCCCAGTTGTCGGCATATCCTTTGCCGAAAGACTGGTTTTTCCATTTACCGCCTTCCAGTACGGTACGTGGTTCAAGCATGCTTCCGGTCAGTGTATAAGAGTCTTCTTTGATCCAGTTGGGATAATACATTTGAGCATGATATTGAGAGAGAGACTTGATGACACCTTTCTCTCCCTCGCTATCTTCCCAAGGAATGTCTCCTATTTCGTCAGGTCTGAAATAGGTAACGGAGTAATCCCGTGTCGGATTGTCGCTTCCTTTAAGTTCGTACCAGACATCGTCTGCTTTTCCGTTACCGTTAGCATCTTCCGATACCCATACGATGCCGGGTTCCGAGCTTCCGTCAAAAGGATTGCCAATGATACCAAAGTCATATCCTTTGCGGTTCTTGATCTCTTTCGGCATTTTGACGGTAATATATCCGCCAAAAGATCCGAGAGAAACATAGTTTTTCTGCTTGAAGCGTTGCTCTGCATAGGCGTTTGCTTCTTGCATCGTCTGGCAGTTGAACCCCTCGTTAATGAATTGTCCCGGTGCCGGGCAGTATTCCAATACTTTGAGTTCATTTGTTTCTTCTGTGATTTCCTCGTCTTTGTTGCACGAAGTGAATATAACAGTTGTCATTACTGCTAAGATGTACCAATGTTTTTTCATTTCCGAATATTAGTTTAGTTGTTAAATAATACGTGAGAAGGAGAACTGCTACCACAGTCTACGGAATAGTTTAAGGAGCCGTCTTTATTGTAAACGGTAATCGTATACTTCGATTCCTGGTAATAAACTACGTATAACTCTCCGGTTTGTTGATTAAGTTGTGGAGTGGTAGTAATGGAAGATTTTAATTTGTCCACTGCAATAAAGGGTTGACTCAATGAATTGTTTTCACCTATTACATATTTGTATATAGCACCATCATTGGATACAATGTAGATTATGTTTTCACTTTCAGATGCTACCATACCGATGGTAGGTGTAGAGTAAGAACTTTTTGCCGGCTGGAAAGCCAATAATGTTTTTTCTACGGTAAAATCCTTATTGATCTTCACGAGGTAATTTCCTTCACTGGTTGCTTCGAGTGTATAGGCATTGCCGTCTTTAGCCAGTACGAAATTAGTTTTCTGGTTTTGATTGATATCCAATGGTGTGGCGGTAGGTTCTTCTCCTTCTTTAGCGGCAAGCAATTCGTTTACATCGTAGGATTGTACTGGGGCGTCACCTTGATAAGTTTCATTGGATAATACTTTACCGTTGAATACTAATCCGTTATAGATGCTGAACATATACTTGTCCTTGATCTTGATATTGCTAAGTGATTTAAGATCAATGCGATGTATACCGTCTCCTGTCACTAAAGCATATTGATCGTTCAGAATGGTCAGACCGTTCAGGTTGGCACCTACTATAGCAGAATTTTCATAATAAAGCGTTTTGGCATCAACGACAAAGAACTGATCTTTATTCGATGTACTGGTCTTTACCAGAACGTAGAACTTGCCATTGTAATTACTGATATTTGCATTGTCATAACTACCCATCCCTAAAGTTTTTCCAGCGTTCAGAGAGGAATAGCAATCCTTGTAGGTAACCTTCTTTTCCGTATCGTAGAAGTTGAATGTTCCGTCAGCCAGATAAAAGAAACCTTTGGAAAAGTCATGGTTGGAACGAAAACTTGTATTCATTTCTACTTTTCCGTACTTATTTGTGATAACACAAGTCAGATCTGCCCGACATGGATTATCGACCTGATAAGTAAATGTTTGTTCAGTAGAGATCTCTTTTCCATTGAGAAGCCATGAATATGTAGCGTCTTCGGGATTAAGTAATTCCGGAGTGATTTCTAATGTTTCTCCTAGTTCCAGCACCTGGTCTTCGGTTGGGAATGTCCCTTTTAATACGTTTGGATAGTTTGCCAGATTGCCAAGATGCAGATCATCGCAATCGTCGTCATTACAGGCAGTAAACCCTACTGCAATACATGCTATTAATAAAGTTGTATATAACTTATTCATCTTGTTTCTAAGTTTTGCTATTAATTAAAAATAAAGGTAGCGGGGAAGTAGTAACCGTCGTAGGTTATTTCTGAAATCTTTTCTCCTGTTGTGGCATTGAATCGGACTATGAGATTTTTGTTATATTCGCTGGTCAGATACATTGCAAGCAATTCATTTGTTTGGGGATTTACACGGATACCTGCACCATAAAATCCATAACCGTCTTTGGTGTAAGTGGTGAGCGCTTCTGTAGGAGCAGGATTGTCAAACGTTGCCCGGTAGATTTTTCCTCCTGCGATATAGTAGAACGTGCCGTCTGAGGTCCCGCAGAAAGTCGCTTCTCTGTAGGCACCGAAAGAAGAGGGAGAGTAATCACTCCGCATCTCCTTCTTTTCGAATGTAAGGTCAGGTTTTATTTGAACTAAATTGTTTATTCCTTCTTTAGTCGTTTCTACTGTATAAAGGTTACCATCTTTACATTGTACAAAACGTGTACCGCCGTAAGTTACTATATCCAGTTGCTGACATTCTACTTTATCTGTTGGTTGTAAACCGGGAGCAAGTAAGTCATTGATATCTATTACGTGAATGTTTGGGGTACCTCCCCACCTACTGGCGTTTACATTTAAAAGTAGTTTACCATTATAGACGATGCCACTACCTGTTCCTGCATAGGTGTTTCCAACAGTTGTAAGGGTTAGCGTTTCGAAAGTTTTGAGATTAATACGAGTGAAATATCCGTTGTGAGTAATCACTCCGTAGTCTTCGTTCAGGCCGATAAATTCGTATGCCTGATAATTGGTGAGTGTACCACTACTTTTCTCTGCATATAGAGTTTTAGGATCTATTACTACTAACTGATTGTTTTGCTTGGAACAGACGTATAACTTGCCATTCCACAAAGTGGCCGATTGTGATGTTACTCCTAATTCATCGCCGAAGTTCTGATTCTTGTAGCACCAATGCTCGATGCTGTTGTTTTCGTAGTTGTAGTATGAAATACTTCCTGACTCATGTCCATACCAGCCTTCGTTAATAATGAGGCATCCTTTGGAGTAGTCAGCTCCCCGAACGGTCACTTTGTTTTCTAACGTAACTTTTCCCAGATCATTGCTAAGTTCCAGGATAACTTTTGAACGTGACGGACGTTCGGCATTGAATGTGAATGAAGGGTCTGTAGACATGTCTTCTCCATTCTGATACCACTGGTAATATATATCCAGCGGACTGCTTGCTTTGGGGGAGTATACATATTTCTCTCCGACATTAAGTGTTAGGTCTTCTTCCGGGAATGTACCGGCTTTTAAGGCAGGCAGGCCTTGTAGTTTTTCCAAGTGGTCGAGGTCACAGTCGTCTGTAGAACAAGACGCAATTACGAATGCCGCAGTTAAGAACAAAAGCGGCTTGAACAGTTGTTTTAAATTCATATTTTATTTATTTGATTAAGAGAATATTATATCACATGATATATAATGGATTTGCTTGTATGAGTAAATGGTTGATTGCATGACGTATATGGAGCTTTCATGACTTTCTACTGATCGTAGAAAGTCATGGGATAGCGTTGGAGATGATGTAAACTTAAATATCTTTCCATATTAGCTAAATTCTTTTATTCATAAAAATGTCCGGGCGAAATCGCTTCGACCGGACATACATAATAAACTTGGCAGAGTTTATTAGTTTGTACATACTTTCTCTGAATCAAAATGGTGAATGAAATGATAGACGAAGGTCCGGTTCATTAGATTCAACGCTTTTTCCTCGAAAGCAGTGAAACGAAATTACATGGCAGGTCTTCTGACTTATTCCTGTTGTGGGCGCCTTCCCGGATTTATTCTTTCCAGTGGCTGAGAGTGAATTGCTCACAACATTATCTTATTGGAACTTACAGCAGCGGGACTGTTCAGGATTTACACCTGATTCCCTTTTAATTGCTTCCCTCGTGTGAGGGGGCGCAAACCAATGCGGTGCAAAGATAGAGAGTTTATTTGTTTTCTGCAAGGAGGTGTTCTTTTTCTTTCGTATCAAGACGAAAGAAAAAGGAACGCTCAAAGAACTGCCTCCGCCTAACGCTGAACAAACGAGGCGGGGAGACTTTGCGGTGTGGGGGCGGAGGTGTTATTGGGCGTGTATGTTTTTTATTGAGCGTTCGTCATTAAATATTCTTCTATAGCTTGTGCAGTGGCGTCTTTGAGCAGGACGGTTTTCTCCTTGTTTAGGAGGTATAGGGTTGGGATGGCTTTGAGGTCATATAGTTGTTGCTCTTTTATTGCAAATTTCTTGTCGTAGCCGTTGATCCATTCTTTGGGGAATTCGCTGAGGTGTTTTCTCCATTCGTCGAGTTCTTCGTCGGGATAGACGGAGAGGAGGATGAGTTTCTTTTCTTTTAGGAGTTGGTTGATAAAGGGGGCGTTTTTCAGTCCTTCTATTGTTTCGGTGCAGGCATGGCAGCCGGGGTTGTTGATGAATAATAAGATGTAATCGGCTTTCAGTTGATACAGATTGCCTTGGGCGCCGGAGGCAAGGGTGTAGGTGAAATTCAGGGCTTTGGTACCGATACGGTTTTTCTGTGCCAGTTGCAGGCGGGCTTGAGGACGTATCTTTTCTGTTTCGTCGAGTATGGGCGAGGCTATCATGGCTTCCAGTACGGGAATGTAGTATTCTTCATTGCGCATTGGAGAGTTCGGGTCGTACAGATATTTATCCGCGAGGTCGGTGAAATAAGCGAATACTTTCTTGTCTGCATTGCTGCGGTCAATCATTTTGCGCATTGCTTCGTGTGCAGTTTCAAGTGGTACGTGGTTTAGCAAGTCGCAATAGTCTGCCCATGCTTGTTCGGTGACTTCCGGGTGATGGATATAATTGGTGTCGGCAAAGTTAACGTTGTCCCAATAGTGCTTTACAAGAAAGTCGGCACGTTGTTCCGGTGCGGTCAGCATGGGTGGGATGGTGGGCAAGGTAAATGATTTGATGGTATCTTGTGGAGTTTCACTTTTGCTCTGACTTGAGGCGTTGCCGCTTTTGCAGGCGCATAGGAGAAGGAAACATAAAGCTAACAGATAATTTATATTCGTTTTCATAATTCACGGTTTTTATGTTGGACTTGTATCTAAACACGGAAGACAAAGATAATTCCCTTTTTATTTTAATCAAAGTATTCTCCTTTTTTTCTGTTCTTCTTTTAGGAAAGATGGGAGATGAATGGGACTGCAAGAGGATTTTTTCTGAGGGCTTCTAGGGGGAAGAATGGAGGGGGATGATGTGCTATTTTTAAGATATTCATCACAAATGTTCGTTGGAAAATGATTCAACCAGAGAAGGAATTGCATAAATCAATGCAATAATATACGGGATTGTGCATAGTATTGTATGTTAGGAGAGATAATATACACATTTTACAAGCAATGTAAGGTGGCTTAAGTCGGTGTGTAAAGCGAGTTTCCTCGGTGAGTAAGGTTGGTCTCCTCGGTGAGCAACTTAATTTAGGTCGGTGGGCAAGTAGTAACAGCCGAATTTATAGCTTTGGTCAAGCTGGTTGGCGCTTGTCGGATGATCGGAAGGAAGTGATAAAAGGATTGTCGGGAAGATGTGACGAGGATGAAAAGAAAGGAATATCGACGAGACTCTTTCTTTAGGACAGGAAAATCCCATTATATGTAAATAATGGGATCTGATTGTTGCCGAATGGAGGCGTTTTTTCGTTTATCTCTGTACGACGGATGAATAAATCGCTTTCTTGCCTATTTGAATATTCCTTTTTGAAGAATGGTCGATTTTTATGCAGATCGCGTGACTATCCTATTGAGGAGGAATAAGAATAGTATGGGGATTATTTCTCTTTCGCTAATGTGAAAACAAATTCCAGACCACCGCCTTGGTTATTCTTGGCTGAGATGTTGCCGCCGTGTATGATCACGGCATTCTTTACAATGGCCAATCCCAGTCCTGTGCCGCCAAGTTTGCGTGAGCGGCCTTTGTCTACCCGGTAGAAGCGTTCGAAGAGGCGGTTCAGATGTTCCGGCGATACCCCTATCCCTGTATCTGCAAAGCTGAAATAATAGTAATTCTCGTCTTCACGGAAACAGTTGATGTTGATTTGTATATTCGATCCTGCGTAGGCGATGGCATTGTCCATCAGGTTACGGAAGATGGAATAGAGCAATGAGTAGTTACCTTTTATCTGAATACCTTTCTTGAGTGAATCGATAACGGTGATATGCTTTTCTTCCAGTTCCAGTGAAACTTCGTTGATGATGTTTCCTACCAGTACGCTGATGTCCACTCGTTCCATATCTATCATGTTGGCGGCTTCGTCCATACGGGTTAGTACGGATATGTCACGTAGCAGACGGCTGAGGCGGTTGCTCTGTGCATAGCAGCGTTCGAGGAAAGTGTTCATCTTCTCGCGGGAGATGTTTTCGTTGTTGACAATCGTTTCCAGATATCCTTGGATACTGCTTACCGGCGTTTTCAGTTCGTGGGCGATATTTTGTGTCAGCTGGCGTTTCAGTCTTACTTGTTCTTCTTCCTGGGTAACGTCGTTGATGGATATCTCGAAACTGGCATCTTGGAAAATGATACATTCTACGATAAAGTTTCGTCCGTTCTTGTTGATGGTGACAGACATACGTTTTTCGTCTTTTCCCCGTGAACGTTGTTGCTGGTTTTTGTTGATGAAGTTGATGATCTCTTTCAGTTCGCTGATAGCGAAAACTTCTTCTGTCGTTTCCAGGTTAGAGTCTGAGATCAGGTTACTGTATTGGGTAAAGAGATTGTTGACCAGAATCTCCTTCTTATCTTTAGTGAATATACCCAGTCCTTCGTGTGAAATCTGAAGGTGGGTAATCAGCTTTTCGCGTTCGATGTAAAGAGCTTCCTTGGTTTCATGCAGACGTCTGTAGATCTGGATAATGTGCTGCGAAATCTCGCCCAGCTCGTTGTGGGGAAAAGCGGATTGCATTGCCATTTCAATCGGTTCGTTCCGGTCGGCACGCATGGCAAATTCGCGTAACTGGCTGATAGAAGTGCCCAGTTTATTCGTGAATTTGTAGAAGATGATGATAAGCAGCAAAGATATGGCAGCTGTAAACCAAAGGTAATGCGGGTCTGCTTGCAGGTTATTGATCAGACTTACATTATAAGGTAGTGCCGAACGGATCATATAATCTCCGTAGCGTGTGGCGGAGTAAAAATAAGGCAATCCGGTAGTTTCAGAAGTACGACGTACATCGAATCCGTTACCCTCTTTCAGGGCTTTCTGCACTTCCGGGCGATTGAGATGGCTCTCTAGTGGCTGATTCTGATTCTTATAACTGTCATAGATCACATTTCCCTGCAGATCGATCAGTGTGACACGTAAGTCTTGTAGCGCATGCTCACGAATATATTTGCTTGTGACTTCTTCGATAGCTGCGCTATTATTCAGGCGTTCATACAGTCGGCTGTTATAATCTTGTAACTGCGTATTCAGTAACTCGATTTTATATTCTCTTTCACGCTGATACTGGTAGGCTATAAAGCAGATGGCGAATACCAGAAACAACGAAATGACCGAAAGGAAAAGCTTCCGGCTGAAAGAAAGGAAATGTTTTTGGGTGACAGGTAGGTTCATAATCGTTTATTATTCTGCTTCAAAGCAATATCCATATCCCAGGCGGGTGACAATACATTTGCCATATTCGCCTATCTTTTTCCGCAGGCGGGTGATATTTACGTCGATGGTACGGTCGAGTACGTAGACTTCATCACTCCAGATGCGGGCAAGAATATCTTCGCGTGAGAATACACGTCCTTTGTTCTGTACCAATAGAAGCAGTATCTCAAATTCTTTTTTAGTCAGCGGTACTTCTTCGTCATCTATGCTCACCTTTTTCTTGGTGATGTCAATCACGAGTGACTGGTAGACAAGTCGTTCGGGCACTTTTTCCGTTTCCGTTGTGGCTGTGCGTCTCAATACAGCTTTCACGCGGGCGATGACTTCACGCAGGGAGAAGGGTTTCGAGATATAGTCGTCTGCTCCCAGGTTGAATCCGGTCACAGTATCATTTTCTGTGTCTTTCGCCGTGATGAAGATGATAGGCACCATAGCCGTCTTTTTGTCCTTCTTCAGCATGTTCGCCATTTTGAATCCGGAGATTTCTCCCATCATCACGTCCAGGAGAATCAGGTGGTAACTGCTGATGTCCATTTTCAGCGCTTCTTCGGCAGAGTTAGCGGTATCAACCTCGTAACCTTCATTCTCAAGATTAAATTTCAGGATCTCACAGAGGTCTTCTTCATCGTCGACAACTAAAATACGGTAATCGTTCATAAGATATATGTATTAATGTGATATGACAAAGTTAAGTTTTTATTTTATTCCGAGACAAAGATGAGGAGATTTTGTTACGGGCGGATGAAACAAATGTTACAATCATATTACATTCGACGGAAAGTGGCAAGTGAGAGGGGATTTAAAAGATTTTGTTGAATACTCAAGTAAAAAACGGTTGTTATTTGTTATCTTTGTTAGCGATATAAGGTAATAATACATATATTAAGGATATAGATAATGATAAGAATAGATCTGAAACGCTATAGACGCGAAATCATAGGAGCAGTCATTGTGCTCCTTATTTTAATTGGGGGAATATCAGTCTTTAAATATTCTGCTTTTAATTCAGGTTTCGAGATAGTAGATGATTTGGGAGGGAATATCTTTCCGTCGGCTATTTTGTCGGTAGCGACCACAGATGCTCAGGTTATTACTCCTACCGATTCTATGTATCTGGGAAATCCGAAGTCATGTATTGCCATCCGCGTAAAGTCGCGGACAGCTTACAGCAGGGTCCGGATTGAAGTTGCCGAAACTCCGTTTTTCTCACGTTCCGTATCGGAATTCGTACTGAATAAACCAAGAACAGAATATACCATTTATCCGGATATCATCTGGAATTATGAAGCATTGAAGAATAATGTGCAGGCGGAACCGGTGAGCGTGGCGGTAAAAGTAGAAATGAATGGAAAAGATATGGGGCAGCGGGTGCGTACATTTTCAGTACGTAGCGTCAATGAGTGCCTGTTGGGATATGTAGCCAATGGAACGAAGTTCTATGATACCAGCATTTTCTTTGCGGCCTATGTGAATGAAGAGAATCCGATGATCGACCAGCTACTGCGTGAAGCCTTGAATACTCGTATTGTAAACCGCTTTCTGGGCTATCAAAGTACGGCAAAAGGAGCAGTAGACAAGCAGGTATATGCCCTCTGGAATGTTTTGCAGAAACGTAAATTCCGTTATAGCTCTGTTTCTAACACGAGCCTTTCCAGTAATGTCGTCTTTTCGCAGCGTGTCCGTACTTTTGATGACGCTTTGGAGTCTTCGCAGATTAATTGCGTGGATGGAAGTGTACTGTTTGCGTCGTTGCTTCGTTCGATTAATATCGAACCTATATTAGTGCGTACTCCGGGACATATGTTTGTGGGATATTACACCGACAACTCACATAAGGATATGAATTTTCTTGAAACGACGATGATCGGTGATGTCGACCTGGACGACTTCTTTCCGGACGAACAACTGGACTCTACGATGGTAGGTAAATCACAGAATGAAATGTCTTTACTGACTTTTGAGAAATCGAAACAATACGCTAATAAAAAGTATAAGGATAATGTAGAAGGAATCCATTCCGGAAAGTTGAACTACATGTTTTTGGAGATTTCCAAAGAAGTGCGGAGGAAAATACAGCCCATAGGGAAGTGAGATTCATTTTTAATTTGTATTTTTGCCAAGTAATCATTTAACGAAAAAGAATGCAAGGCAAGAAATTTATCTCTCCCGGAGCTTGGTTTTCTATAAACTATCCGTCGGACTGGAATGAGTTTGAAGATGGCGAAGGCTCTTTTCTTTTCTATAATCCCGATGTTTGGACGGGAAACTTTCGTATATCTGCATTTAAAGGGAATGCCGGTTATGGCAAAGAAGCCATTCGGCTGGAGTTGAAAGAGAACGATTCGGCTTCATTGGTGAAAATCGGACAGTTGGATTGCGCTTATAGCAAAGAGATGTTTCAGGAAGACGGCACGTATTACACTTCTCATTTATGGATCACAGGCATTGACAATATAGCTTTCGAATGTTCGTTTACCGTCCCCAAGGGAGGAGCGGTGAAAGAAGCGGAAGAGGTGATTGCTACGTTGGAGATTCGTAAGGAAGATCAGAAATATCCGGCAGAATTGATTCCCATCCGTCTTTCGGAAATCTATCTGGTGAATGAAAGTTATGAGTGGACCGTGTCGATGGTGAAACAGGAACTGAAAAAAGATTTTCAGGGAGTGGAAGAAGACTTGGAGAAACTGCAACAAGTGATTGATTCCGGCAAAATAGGACCGAAAAAGAAAGAGGAGTGGATGGCGATAGGTATCACCATTTGCGCTATCCTTGCAAATGAGATCGATGGCATGGAATGGATGACATTGATTGACGGTAATCGTGAGGCACCTTTACTCCGGTATAAAGACCGGACTATCGACCCGATGAAGTTAACATGGAGCAGAGTGAAGGCAGGAGAGCCTTGCAACGTAGTAGAGGAATATAAGAAGTGTTTGGATTAAATGGCAGTACCTTATTTACAAGTAGACAACCTGACCAAGTCTTTCGGAGATCTGGTTCTTTTTGAAAATATATCATTTGGCATTGCCGAAGGGCAGCGTGTCGGATTAATAGCAAAGAATGGTAGTGGAAAGACTACTTTATTGAATATTATCTCAGGGAAAGAAGGACATGATAGCGGTAGCATCGTTTTCCGCCGTGATCTCCGTGTAGATTATCTGGAGCAGGATCCGCAGTACCCCGAAGAACTGACCGTTCTTGAAGCTTGCTTTCATCATGGAAACAGTACTGTAGAACTGATTAAGGAATACGAGCGCTGTATGGAAACCGAAGGACATCCGGGACTGGAAGATCTTTTGGCGCGCATGGATCAGGAAAAAGCATGGGAGTACGAACAGAAAGCAAAGCAGATTCTATCTCAACTGAAAATCAGAAATTTTGATCAGAAGGTGAAGCAACTGTCCGGCGGACAATTGAAGCGTGTTGCATTGGCCAACGCCTTGATTACCGAACCCGACCTGCTGATTCTGGATGAGCCTACCAACCATTTGGATCTGGATATGACTGAATGGCTGGAAGAATATCTCCGCCGTACCAACCTTAGCCTGTTGATGGTAACGCATGACCGTTATTTCCTCGACCGTGTTTGTTCGGAGATTATTGAAATAGACAATCAGCAACTTTATCAATATAAAGGAAATTACAGCTATTACCTGGAGAAACGTGAGGAACGTATCGAAGCGAAAAGCGTGGAAATAGAACGCGCCAATAATCTTTATCGTACTGAACTCGACTGGATGCGCCGGATGCCACAGGCACGCGGTCATAAAGCCCGTTATCGTGAAGACGCTTTTTATGAATTGGAGAAAGTTGCCAAACAGCGCCAGCGTAATGATAACGTGAAACTGGAAGTAAAAGCGTCTTATATTGGAAGCAAGATATTTGAAGCTGATCATTTATCCAAGAGCTTCGGTGATCTGAAGATTCTGGACGATTTCTCATATATTTTCTCCCGTTATGAGAAAATGGGTATTGTGGGAAATAACGGTACCGGAAAATCTACTTTCATTAAAATATTAATGGGACTGGTAAAACCGGATGGAGGAACAATAGACATCGGCGAAACAGTTCGTTTCGGTTATTACTCGCAGGATGGGCTTCAGTTTGACGAGCAGATGAAGGTTATTGATGTGGTACAGGATATTGCCGAAGTAATTGAACTGGGTAATGGCAAGAAACTGACAGCCTCACAATTCCTGCAACATTTCCTGTTTACTCCGGAAACGCAGCATAGTTATGTCTATAAACTGAGTGGAGGAGAGCGCCGTCGTCTTTACTTGTGCACGGTCTTGATGCGTAATCCTAACTTTCTGGTATTGGATGAGCCTACCAACGATCTGGATATCATTACCTTGAATGTTTTGGAAGAATACCTCCAGAGTTTCAAAGGCTGTGTGATTGTTGTATCTCACGACCGCTACTTTATGGATAAGGTTGTTGATCATCTGTTGGTCTTTAACGGTCAGGGAGATATCCGGGACTTCCCCGGTAACTACAGTGATTATCGTGACTGGAAAGAAGCGAAAGCTCAGAAAGAAAAAGAAGCAGAGAAGCCGCAGGAAGAGAAAACAGCCCGTGTTCGTCTGAATGATAAACGTAAAATGAGTTTCAAGGAAAAACGTGAGTTCGAACAGCTGGAAAAAGAAATAGCACAACTGGAAGCGGAGAAGGTACAGATTGAGGAATTGCTTTGTAGTGGTACTCTTTCTGTAGATGAACTGACTGACAAGTCTAAACGTTTGCCTGAAGTGAATGAACTGATTGACGAAAAGACAATGCGTTGGTTAGAATTAAGCGAGATAGAAGGTTGATGCCGATAAAGATTAATATGAAAACCGAAATAACCAGATAAAACCTATTATGCCCAATCTGACTAATTATCATAGCCACTGTCTGTATTGTGACGGGCGAGCTAATATGGAAGATTTTATTCGTTTTGCCATAAGTGCAGGCTTTACTTCTTATGGTATTTCGTCTCACGCTCCACTGCCATTTTCTACCGCATGGACAATGGAATGGGATCGGATGGATGATTATCTTGCTGAGTTTTCCCGCCTGAAAGAGAAATATGCCGATAAGATAGAATTAATCATCGGTCTTGAAATTGATTATTTGAATGAGGAAAGCCATCCCGCTTTGCCTAGTTTTCAGAATCTGCCACTTGATTATCGGATCGGTTCCGTGCATATGCTCTATTCTCCGGAAGGAAAAGTAGTGGATATTGATACTCCGGCAGATACTTTCCGGCAGTTGGTAGATCAGCATTTTGGAGGTAATCTTGATTACGTGATTTGGTCATACTATAACAATCTGTTTCATATGTTAGATTTGGGAGGCTTTGATATTGTAGGTCATGCGGATAAAATGCATTACAATGCTTCCTGTTATCGCCCCGGCTTATTAGATGAGTTATGGTATGACAGATTGCTACATCGATATTTTACGACAATTGCCGAACATGGATATATTGTTGAAATCAATACAAAGTCCTATCATGATTTGGGGACTTTTTACCCGAATGAACGTTATTTTTCTTTGTTGAAAGAGTTAGGTGTCCGGGTACAAGTGAACAGTGATGCCCACTATCCGGAACGGATCAATAACAGCCGCGTTGAAGCGTTGACTGCTCTGAAGAAGGCCGGTTTCTCCTCTGTAGTGGAGTGGCATGGCGGTAAGTGGGAAGATGTAGCTATTGAACTTTCATAAAATATAGCCTGATTAAAAACAGAGGCTCTGATTGGTTGTAACTGAACCTCTGTTTGATATAAATAAAGCCTCTGTTGAAGACCAACAGAGGCTTTATTTTATGATGAGCCTAAAAGTGTTTTTTAGAATGTTTATTCTGTCCGCTTGCAGGCATTTGCCATGAAGAACTCATTCAATGTATCTTCATAGTTACCATGAATCATGATGTGATGGTTGCCCAACGGATTTTTCAAGAAATATTCTGCCGGGGTATTCATCCGGATACGTACCTGTGTACGGCACATATTAATATAATTGGTATTTTCGGTCAGTGTTCCTGTAGACAGATAATATTCATCCAGACATTCACCACCACATTTAATGACCGTTACATCTCCGGTGGGAAGTAGTCCTTGTATGGCTATTCCTTTTTCCGTCTCAAAATGATTACGGATGATATATCTTTCCGTTTGTTGCAGTCCTACGGTGCAATGTGCTAATATCAGTTCGTTTGTCCGGGTATTGATCATAGAAGGATTTGCCATGAAACCTTCTTTGGTTGTAAGTGCTTTGACAGCCAGAAGGGTGAAGATGGATTGAAGGTCTCCTTCACATCCTGCCATTATTCCGTCGTCATTCAATAAGGATAATGCCAGGCAACCGGTAGTGTCTATCTGCTCGATCAACTTGAAGCAACTTAAAGTCAGTGCTTCCAGCTTTTCTTCTTTACATATCTTCTTTATCGCCCGGTATAATCGCATAGCCTTGATTAAATCTTCAGGACTTCCCTCGCGACAAGCAAGAGCTTGCGAAGCAACGGCAGCACACGATGCACCTACTTCTTCATCTGTAATTTGTTGAAAATGTTCATAGACTCGTTCCAGTGGAATATCTATGTATTCGATGCCCCAGCGGCGCTTAGCCAAAAGATAGTCAACATTACTGGCAACCAACCAGGAAGAAGGAGTACCGATGACGCCTATACGTTTACCAAACAAAGAACGCTGTGCCCGGAAATTGTTATAAAGTATATGTACCCTTTGAACGATAGACGGGAGTTCACCATGAAGAATTTCGCTCTTCATTCCCCTTCCTCGCAACCAAGTTGATATTTCCAGTGCTGCAGCAAGTGAGTTCTGCATGCCGTCTGCTAACAAAATGGCAGGTCGGGGCAGACGTTCGAAATGCTGGATAACCAGTCTTTCCACTCCTCCGGTAGCGACAAAAATGATCTTGAAATCATCACTGTTCAGCTTATCCATATCTTGATAATCGATGAGCCTTACAGTATAATATTTTTCAAGCTCACTCAAAATAGCTTCGTGTGAACTACGCAACGAGGCTTGTTTATGTAGTATTGAAGCGAATGCGATAAGGTGTATGGTCATTATGATATTGTTTTAAGTTTTCTGTATTACAAATGTATAGCTTTCTTTTCAAATTACCATAAGGTTTTTAACCTTGCTAAGGTTTTTAAAGTTTTTATGTCTCTGTATTCAAATAATTGCGTACATTTGCAGCTCCAAGTTAAATAGTAAATAGTAAATTGTAAAATAGTCAATAAAATTATGCCGACCATATCCATTCGCGGAAACGAGATGCCTGCATCTCCTATCAGAAAGCTGGCTCCATTGGCAGACGCTGCCAAGCAACGGGGAGTCCATGTGTTTCACCTGAATATCGGACAGCCTGATCTGCCCACTCCTCAGGCCGCGATTGACGCGATACGCAATATTGATCGTAAAGTACTGGAATATAGCCCCAGTGCCGGAAACCGTAGCTATCGCGAGAAACTAGTAGGATATTATGCAAAGTTCAACATCAACCTGACGGCTGACGATATAATTATTACATCAGGAGGTTCGGAAGCGGTACTTTTCTCCTTCCTTTCCTGTTTGAATCCGGGTGATGAAATCATAGTTCCGGAACCTGCATACGCCAATTATATGGCATTTGCCATTTCTGCTGGAGCAAAGATCCGTACGATTGCCACGACCATTGAAGAAGGGTTTTCTCTGCCGAAAGTGGAGAAATTCGAAGAATTGATCAACGAACGTACCAAAGCGATTCTGATTTGCAACCCGAATAATCCGACAGGATATCTGTATACCCGTCGTGAAATGAATCAGATTCGGGATTTGGTGAAGAAGTATGACCTCTTCCTCTTTTCGGATGAAGTATATCGTGAATTTATTTATACCGGTTCCCCTTATATCTCTGCCTGCCATTTGGAAGGTATTGAGAATAATGTCGTACTGATCGATTCTGTTTCAAAACGTTATTCCGAATGTGGTATTCGCATCGGTGCTTTGATTACCAAGAACAAAGAGATACGTGATGCTGTTATGAAGTTCTGTCAGGCTCGTTTGAGTCCTCCTTTAATCGGACAGATAGCTGCTGAGGCCTCTCTGGATGCTCCGGAAGAATATTCACGGGAGACGTATGATGAATACGTGGAACGTCGTAAATGCCTGATTGACGGATTGAACCGTATTCCGGGTGTTTATTCTCCAATTCCGATGGGGGCTTTCTATACTGTAGCCAAACTTCCTGTAGATGATTCGGATAAGTTCTGTGCCTGGTGTCTTTCTGATTTTGAATATGAAGGGCAAACTGTATTTATGGCTCCGGCTTCTGGTTTTTATACTACCCCGGGCTCAGGTACCAATGAAGTCCGTATCGCCTACGTATTGAAGAAAGAAGATTTGAACCGTGCGCTTTTTATTTTGCAGAAGGCTTTGGAAGCGTATCCGGGAAGAACGGAATAAGGAATAGATTAATAAGTATTAAGTATTAACCGTAGACGCTGATTGGCGTATGATGTATTATAAGGTAATGTCTTAATGCTTAATAAATACTTAATTCCTAATCTCTAAATAAGCTGTGGCTAATACTTAATACCTATTACTTAATATTTAAAAGAATTGTCGTTATCTCTTTTTATAGCTCGTCGTATTTATCGCGAAAGCGATGGTGGAAAGCAGGTTTCACGTCCTGCGGTCCTCATTGCTATGGCCGGTATTGCTATCGGGCTGGCTGTTATGATTATTGCGGTGGCAGTAGTTATAGGGTTTAAAAGTGAGGTAAGGAATAAAGTGATCGGATTCGGGTCACACATTCAGATAGCGAACCTGGATGCGGTTAATTCTTATGAGACTCATCCGATAGCGGTAGGCGACAGCATGATGACTGCTCTTTCCAGCTATCCCGAAGTAAGCCATGTGCAACGTTATTCCACAAAGCCGGGGATGATAAAAACGGATGATGCTTTTCAAGGAATGGTCTTGAAAGGTGTCGGACCGGAGTTTGATCCTGGTTTTATGCAAGAGTATCTGGTGGAAGGAGAGATTCCTGTGTTCAGCGATTCGGTTTCCAGTAATCAGGTACTTATCTCCAAGGCATTGGCTACCAAAATGAAGTTGAAGCTGGGGGATAAGATATATACCTATTATATCCAGGATAATATTCGTGCCCGACGTTTGACGATTGCAGGTATTTATCAGACCAATTTTTCCGAATATGATAACCTCTTTTTATTGACGGACCTTTATTTAGTAAATCGCCTGAATGGCTGGCAGCCGGAGCAGGTGAGTGGAGTAGAGTTGCAGGTGCATAACTATGATAAGCTGGAAGATATAACTTATGAAATAGCAGTTGACACTGACAACCAGCGGGATG
The DNA here is from genome assembly GCF_001811315.1 of Bacteroides sp. HMSC067B03. Lineage (NCBI taxonomy): Bacteria > Pseudomonadati > Bacteroidota > Bacteroidia > Bacteroidales > Bacteroidaceae > Bacteroides > Bacteroides sp. HMSC067B03. The sequence goes on from NZ_KV804514.1 coordinate 31,548, forward strand.
AGTTTGGCGGTATATATTATGTACGCAACATAGAACAACTGAATCCTCAAATATTTGAATGGTTGAATTTGCTTGATCTTAATGTATGGGTAATCCTTTTTCTGATGATTGGAGTTGCTGGCTTTACCATGATTTCCGGTTTGCTGATTATTATCATAGAACGAACTAATATGATCGGAATATTAAAGGCTCTGGGAGCTGATAATTTTACGATTCGCAAGACTTTTCTTTGGTTTGCAGTCTTTCTTATTGGTAAAGGAATGCTTTGGGGAAATGTAATTGGACTGGCATTCTGCTTTATTCAATCTCAATTTGGAATATTCAAACTTGATCCGGAGAATTATTATGTGGATACAGTATCGGTTTCTTTCAATATTTGGTTCTTCCTTTTGATTAATGCAGGTACTTTGCTGGCATCCGTCCTGATGCTGATTGGCCCTTCTTTCCTAATAACAAAGATCAATCCTGCAAGTTCCATGCGATACGAGTAATCCCTTCTTTTTCTTTTCTTTTTTTGCTGCAAAAATAATTTAGACTCTTACGTGATGTAGAGTGAATAATATGTCTATATTTGCGCCCAATTTACTTAATATCCTCTTGTAGGTTTAATTTTTAACCATTATGAATAATGTGTTAATTCTGTTGGATAATCCGGATGACTGGAAACCGTATTGTGAGACAAAAAGTATCCTGACTGTTTCCGACTATCTGAAGAACAAGCCGGTTGAAAAAGACCGGAAGTTAGTTATTAATCTTAGCAATGATTACAGCTATAATTCCGAAGGGTATTATTGTTCGTTGCTTGCCCAAACGAGAGGACAACGGGTGATTCCCGATGTTGATATCATCAATAAACTGGAGACAGGGACAGGGATCCGTATGGATCGTAGCCTGCAGGCATTGTGTTATCAGTGGATTCAGAAGAATGGGATCAAAAGTGATATCTGGTATCTGAATATCTATTTCGGGAAATGCCGTGAGAAAGGGTTGGAAAGAGTAGCCCGTTTTATTTTCGAGAATTATCCCTGTCCATTACTGAAAGTTGCCCTGAATACTCATCCTAAGAATCAGATTGAAAGTATTCAGTTTTTGCCTTTGAACCGGTTGGATGATGAGGAACAGGACTTCTTTGCTAATACACTCGATAATTTTAATAAGAAGATATGGCGTGCGCCTAAGTCGACAAAAGCTCCCAGATACAGTTTGGCAGTACTTATTGATCCGAAAGAAAAATTTCCGCCTAGTAATAAAGGGGCTTTGCATAAGCTGTCCGAAGTAGCCAAGAAGATGAATATTCATGTTGAAATGATTACGGAAGATGACGCTATGCGCTTGCTGGAGTTTGATGCGCTGTTTATCCGTACGACGACATCACTGAATCATTATACATTCCATTTGTCGCAGTTGGCTGCACAAAATGGAATGTTAGTTATTGATGATCCGTTGTCTATTATCCGGTGTACGAATAAGGTTTATCTGAAAGAACTTTTTGAGAAAGAAAAGATTTCGGCACCGAAGTCTACATTGATTTTCCAGTCCAATGAAAATTCGTTCGAACAGATAAGCGAGCAGGTAGGTGCTCCTTTCATTTTGAAGATACCGGACGGTTCTTATTCCATTGGGATGAAAAAAGTATCCAATGAAGAAGAGCTGAAAACCAGCCTTGAAGTCCTTTTCGAGAAGTCGGCTATCTTATTGGCACAGGCGTTTACGCCTACGGAGTTTGATTGGCGTGTTGGTTTGTTGAATGGAGTACCTTTGTATGCCTGCAAGTACTACATGGCAAAAGGACATTGGCAGATTTATTGCCATTATGATTCGGGAAGGAGCCGCTGTGGATTAGTGGATACGATTCCTATCTATCAAGTACCACGTGTGGTATTGGATACAGCGATAAAAGCTGCCAATCTCATAGGAAAAGGTTTGTATGGAGTAGACTTGAAAATGGTGGATGATAAGGCTTACGTTATTGAAATCAATGATAATCCGAGTATTGACCATGAATTGGAAGATGCGATTATCGGTGACGAAATGTATTATCGTCTGCTGAATCACTTTGAGCAGGCTTTGGATATGAAACATTATTAGTGATGGAACAGACCGTATACCTTCGCAAAGCAAATTTGAGGGATATTCCTGCTATTCTGGAAATAGAGCAGGAATGTTTCCGGGAAGATAGTTTCTCGCGGGAACAGTTTACCTATCTGATCGGTCGTTCAAAAGGAATCTTTTATGTGGTGGTAGAGCAAGAGCAGATTATAGCTTATATCTCGTTGTTGCTTCATGCGGGAACTCGCTATCTGAGAATATATTCGATAGCTGTCCATCCGGATTTCAGAGGTCGGAAACTGGGGCAGTTACTGATGGAACAGACGATTGCTACAGCTCATGACTGTAAGGCGGCAAAGATTACACTCGAAGTGAAAGTTACAAATACTCCTGCTATCAGGCTATATATGAAAAATGGCTTTATTCCCGTGGGAGTAAAGCCAGCCTATTATCATGATGGTTCGGATGCGATTTATATGCAGCGAACCCTGTAATCTATATGATTGCTTATCTTCTCATAAAATCTCCTTTTCTCCGGAAAGAACGGTAGAGTTTAAATCTAAGTGACTGGATGGGTTGGAGAATATCGAATACCGGCAGAGAGAAATAATATTTTCTGCCTCCGCCCATTTCTTTGGCTGTTTGATTGATGACGACTGCCTGTACAATATAACGGAATATCCATATCAATAATGCAATTCCGGCAGACAGCCAGTGTAAATGGAGGATACCGATTACAATACCCGCTATACAGACAGCGTAAAACAGTAAACGGGAGAAAGTTTCAAATCCTGATAAATAGCGTTGTATGCCGCGATAATAGCGTGCGGTAGCCATGTAGCTAATCTTTTCTTCCTTCCATTCTTTGTAGTTATATACAGGTTGTATCCGCATGGTTGCATTGATATCCGTTTCTACCCGTGTGTTTGATGGAGTCGCTATCTGGTTGATGAACAGATCATCTTCTCCGCGTTGCAGATTCAGGTAAGTGGAGTAACCTTTTCTTTGGAAGAATAATTCTTTCCGATAAGCCATGTTACGTCCGATACCCATATATGGCTTTCCTGCCAGTGCAAAACACAAATAACGCAGGGACTGGAATAAAGTGTCAAAAGCTACTCGTTTGTGTAGCCATCCTTTGGTCCGGTCGTAACCGCTATATCCCAGCACTATTTGAGTCTGTGAAGTGAAATTGCGTGCCATTAGTTTAAGCCATTGGCGACTGGCAGGCATACAATTTGTTTCTGTAAATACTAACCAGTCATGTTTACTGGCTTTGATACCTAGCGTTAAGGCTAGTTTCTTGTGGCTGATATAGCGTGCACTGTCAGGAGTAAAGCTATGGTAGAGATGGGGGTATTTCTCTTCCATAAATCCCAATACATCCTCTGTCTCATCTGTAGAAGCATCGTTGATAACAATCACTTCGAACTGCGGATAGTCTTGTTCGAGAATGGCAGGTAAGATTTTACGTAAGTTATCAGCTTCATTTCGTGCACAAAGTATTACGGAAAGTGGAGGCATTTCCTGTGTGAAATGCACTTCTTCTTTGCGTACAGCTTTATTGCGGATATGTATTCGATTATACAAGCCGAAATAATAAATGAGCTGAATGATAAAAAGAATACCTGCCGCCGATAAAAGAATCAGTTCAACAGTGTTGAATGTAAATGCTTCCATTGAATTAAAGTGTCGTTTTTACGACTGCAAAAGTACGCATTTTTTTGGTAGCTCCGTCATCTCGAAGGAAGGTTATTTCGTAAATCCAGATATTCTTTCTTGAACATGTCAACAAAGAGAAAGAATAGTGAGAGTAGTAACGGACCAAAGATAACTCCCATAAAACCGAATAGCGGCAAGCCAATTACAACTCCGAATATGGTAATCAGTGGATGGGTATCGGCCATTTTCTTTTGCAGAATAAATCGGATCAGGTTATCAGATTGTGATACGACTATTGCTCCGTAGGCAGCGAGTCCGATAGCATTGAACCAGTCTCCGGTTACAGCAAGATAAGCGGCTACGGGAAACCATATCAGGGCAGTTCCTACCATCGGAATGATGGTGGCAAAGCAGGTAAGAAATCCCAGAATTAATATGTTCGGTGCTCCGAAGATGAGATATCCTATCATGGCTACTCCTCCTTGGATGATTGCTAATAGCGGGATGCCGATAGCGTTGGAACGTACAATCATGTTAATCTCATGAATAACTTCCTGTGTGTTTGCTTCATTAAATGGCAAAATATCATTCACATAAGCCTCCATTTTTTTTCCTCCTATCAGCATAAAGTATAGTACGAATACCATGACAAACAGATTGATGGCAAGGCTGCTGATGCTTTCCATAATGATCTGTCCGATGCGGGGAAGGATGGAGACAATGAATGATATGGTATCTTTCCCTAATACATCGTAACCGGTTTTTTCTTTGATAAACTCTGCCACTTGCTGCATAGGAGCGATGAATGTTTGAGGGTCCAGATTGATATCTTGAAGTTTGCTTACCAATAGCCAGACGGTTAATCCAAGTGGTACCAAAAATACCATAACCGTTTCTGCTGTGATCAGTAATGCGGCAACACTGCGTTTTATTTTCCATCTTTCTGTCAGGTGTGCCATTTGTTTACGTACTAGAATATAAATAGTGAGTGCTCCCAACAATCCCCCTAGAAAAGGGGTGATTTGACGGAAGATGATGATTCCCATAAATAGTATGATGACGATGAGGGAATATTTCCAGTATTGTTCTTTGATGCTCATATCGTGTATTTAGTTATTCTACTTTATAAACAAAAGAACTATGAAAAAGGTTTGGATATCCGGTGTGAGGTTTAAGATAGACAAGTGTTCTTTGGGCTGACGGTATTTCAGATTCTGTCAGGCATTAGTTAATATCCAAATGAATTATGTTAAATGTTAACGAATCTGCTGCTTTTATTAAACCATGTTATAAGATGCTCCGCTCTGCTCCGGAAATTTGGAGATATGCGGAAAGTCCGTATCTTTGTAGTGTGTTTTTCATAGTATTAGATTTAAGGTTAACAAAAAGATTGGCTGTCTGGGATAGATAGCCTTTTTTTATGCCTTTTTTTGTATATTTGAGGGACTTAAAACTTGAATGAATATAATGAGAACAATCCTATTAACTCTGTTACTCTCTGTTGTGGCAATATCAGCCTTTGCACAGACAAATACTTATCCGGAATGTACAAGTCAAGTTGAAGCTATTAATAAGATGCCGTTACGGATAGCGTATCTTGTACCTGTCGATAGTTTAGGTAAATATATGTATCTGGAGTTTGCAGCTCCGAGTATGTGTGATCACTCAGATGTGGTAGCTGATATAGACTATAGGCAGGTCACAAGTTTTGCGACTTTATATTATGATGAAAAAGGAAGGGTACGCAAGACTATCAAATGGTACTCGGATGGGGGTGACCTTAATAATGTCGTTTATTATGATGAACAGGGTAATATCTTATATGCTGTTTATGCGAGCACTTCTGAAAAATATGGGAAACTGTATTCATGCAATTCACAAATTCATATAAATCATTCTTTTTCGGAACTTGACTTCAGAGAAGGATTTCATATTTGGATTAATATGACTACGGAAAACTTGGCGAATGTATATAAGTCTGATTTGAAAATGCCTGAAAATTGTAAATCTGTTACCTTTTTGCCTATAAAGATTGGTGATCGGGCTTTTCTTTGTACCAATCGTGCTTATATTTCACCCAATGGGAGATTGATAAATAAAGATGATAATATGGCAGGTGCATACTTTGGCGGACGCGTTGTTATTGATGATATTAAAGGTGATTGGTGCAAAGTGAGATATACTCTTATAACAGAATCTGACGAAACTGTTGGATATGTACGGGTTGAAGACTTAGAGATTATAAAGTAATCCAGTCTTTTCGGTTTATTTCTATGAAATCTGTTATTGTTTCTATCTGATTATTTTAGAATGATTTCATATACACGAGAACTTTCTCCCCAAGGATGCCAACAATCTCCGATATAGGTGAAGCCTAATCGTTCGTAATACGAAGTATGACTGGTACTTAAGTATAATTTCGAAAAACCGATTTTTTGTGTATCTTTCTTTGCCCGTTCTATTAAAAGACTGGCATAGTTATTTCCTCTGTACTTTTCCTCAATGAATAAGGAAACGAACCAAGGATATAAATCCATACGAGAATTAAAATCATTGCTAACAAGTCCTGCACACCCTACAATTTCATCACCATTCATAAGAAGATACCATTGAGGTATGGGATTTTCGGCTTTTAGAGAATGTCTGAAACAATCGTCATACACCATTTTCGTGTTTTCATTAGCCCATTTACTTTGGAAATAGGCAATAGCTTTTTCTAAATATTGAGGTGAGTCTTTAAGAGAAATGATATTCATGCTTTATATAAAATTACAAGGATTCAATATCGCCAAAGTTATAAAATTATTTTTGAAAATCAACTGCTGTTTCTTTAATCCGGCTAATTCCATATATTTGCAATACATACTGCATTAAAAAATATCGTGATATATGGAAAATAAAGAATTGTGTGAAAGAATGCATTCAGGGGAAATGTATAACGACTTGTCTATAGAATTGGTTCAAAGAAGAGAACGGGCTGTCTTTTTGACTAATGATTATAATTCCACTTATGGAAGACCTAAAGAAGTTCGGGAGGCATTATTACGTAAACTATTGAAACATGTCGGTAATGGTGTTCATTTTGAGCCGCATTTCCGGTGCGAGTTCGGATTCAATATCAGTATTGGAAACAATTTCTTTGCCAACTTTGATTGTATTATGTTGGATGGAAATCTCATTACGATAGGTGATAATGTATTATTAGGACCACGCGTTGGTCTATATACGGCAAATCATGCGCTCGATCCGCAAGAACGTGTTATGGGGGGATGCTATGCTTATCCGATTGTAATTGAAGATAATGTATGGATAGGTGCCGGAGTTCATATTATGGGTGGTGTTACGATCGGGAAAAATTCTGTAATCGGTGCAGGTAGTGTAATCACAAAGAATATTCCGGAGAATGTAATCGCTGCAGGAGTTCCCTGTAAAGTAATCCGGGAAATAACCGAGAAAGATAAAACGGGTTTTTTACCTTGATGTTGATTGCCATTATTTACAATCAATCCGTTCCCATTTGTCGAATAGCCACACCTCAAATCAAAAAAAAGAACAGAACAAGTAGAATATTATGGGTAAAGTGAGGATTGCTCCGCAGCTACTGAAAAATGACCTTTCTTAAAAAGTGGATATTTACACGAGTTCTAAAGAGTTCACTAAGGGGAATAGAATATCTCAATGATTTGTAAGTGTGGATTTTCTTCTTTATGTCATTGGAAGAGATAATTGAATAAATAGTAATCATTTTCTGTTGATGCCTGTTATTTGGAAAGATTAATCATTCGATTTTGTTTCTTATGTCACGTTTTGATTTCTCGATATCTATGACAAACTAGAGAAAAAATAAGCTAAAATAGCCTTTTTATAACTTTCTCATCAAGAAAAAATAGGTTCCTCGGTGAGGAACGAAGTGTTGGTTTTAAAGGAACAAGGTGTTCCTTTAAAACCAACGAGTGTTATATGAACAAGAATAGATGCATATTTTACGTAGTATTATGCAGTGTGGGCTCGCTTTTCTGTATATTATTACATTAATTTATGCAGCATATCCTGTAGTTCATTATTTTTAGAGTAACCTCCTGTTGTTATTATATTAAATTTAGAACATTTAGAGGGGAAGGCATATTTATCTTATCAATCCTATATCTTGTCTACAAACGAGGCGTGTTCGTCTCATTTGAAAAACAGGCAATACTGTATCCCTTATCTTCGTGTCGAAATAAAAAACAAAATAAGTCATGAAGATGAATAAAACTATGTTATTGGGGGAAATAGCAACCCGTTCAGGTATTCCGGCAGATGAATGTGGGATAGTACTTAAAACTTTTGAAAAAGTTCTTTGCGAAGAACTCACACGGAAACTGTATCGCTATGGGGGATGGATATTATTATTGATTGCCTTATTTGTATCAGTTACTGTTTTGGGGCAAACATCGGAACGGAAAGGCCGTCCGGTACAGACCATTCGTGGAATGGTAGTGGATGGAGACTCAAAATACCCTATACCGTATGCGACAGTGAGATTGTCTGACAAAGCAGGGATGGGGACGACAACCGATAGTTTGGGACGTTTCATTATTCCGCAGGTTCCTGTCGGGAGACATACGATAGAAGCAGCATTTATGGGGTATGAACCGGGACTTTTTAGAGAAATACTGGTAACTTCCGCCAAAGAAGTCTATCTGGAAATCCCTCTGAAGGAAAGTGTAAACGAACTGAGTGAAGTCGTAGTTCGTGCCCGAACGAACAAAGAGGAAGCGATGAATAAGATGGCGACCACTGGGGCACGTATGTTAAGTGTGGAAGAAGCGAGCCGTTATGCAGGTGGTTTTGATGATCCGGCACGCTTAGTTTCTGCTTTTGCCGGAGTAGCACCCAGTGTTTCTTCCAATGGCATCTCTATTCATGGTAATGCACCCCATCTTTTACAATGGCGACTGGAAGATGTAGAAATCCCGAATCCGAATCATTTCGCGGATATTGCCACATTGGGTGGAGGAATTCTTTCTTCTCTTAGTTCACAGGTACTCGGTAATTCTGATTTCTTTACCGGAGCTTTTCCGGCGGAATATGGAAATGCTGTGTCCGGTGTATTTGATATGAAGCTACGAAATGGTAATAATCAAAAGAATGAAAACACGATTCAAGTAGGGATTATGGGAATTGATGTTGCTTCTGAGGGTCCTTTGAGCAAGAAACATAAAGCATCGTATATCTTCAATTACCGTTACTCTACCACAGGACTACTGAATCTTGACGGTGGAACGATGGATTATCAGGATTTGAACTTCAAACTAAACTTTCCTACGCAGAAAGCCGGAACTTTCTCAGTATGGGGAACCAGCTTGGTAGACAAATTTAAGAGTGACATGGAGAGAAATCCGGAGAAATGGGAATATTGGGGTGACCGTAGTGAGTCGCGTGACAAACAGTATATGGCGGCTGGGGGTATCAGCCACCGTTATTTCTTCAATAGTGACGCATCGCTGAAAACCACCGTTGCCGCTACCTATTCACAACTGGACGGAGGCGCTTCCATGTTCAATCACGCTTTGGAATCGACTCCTTACATGGATCTTGAATCGAAGCACACCAACCTCATAGTAACCAGTACCTATAATCGTAAGTTCAGCAACCGGTTTACTAATAAAACAGGCTTTACATATACCGTTATGTTCTATGATATGAATCTTTCTATAGCGCCTTACGAAGCCCAGGTACTGGAAACCGTATCTCAGGGGGACGGCAATACAAGTCTGCTTTCTGTCTACAATAGTTCTTCTGTCGGTTTGAGTGACCGTTGGACTCTCAATGCCGGCATCTACGGGCAATATTTGACATTGAATAATAAATGGTCGGTTGAACCCCGTGCCGGTTTGAAATGGCAAGCTAGCCCGAAAGCTACTTTTGCCTTAGCTTACGGAATGTACAGTCGGATGGAGAAAATGGACGTCTACTTTGTAAAAACAAAAAATACAGGAAATCAATCTGTTAACAAGAATCTGGATTTTACCAAAGCACAGCATATCATGTTATCTTTCAGCTACAAAATTACAGACCGCATGAATCTGAAAATAGAACCCTATGTACAGTTTCTGCATGATGTACCTGTGATGGCGGACAGTTCCTATTCTGTGCTCAATCGCTCTGATTTTTACGTAGAGGATGCCCTTATCAATAAGGGGAGAGGCTGCAATATTGGAATTGACATTACTCTCGAACGTTTTCTGGAGAAAGGGCTTTATTATATGGTTTCCGGTTCGTTGTTTGACTCTCGTTACCGTGGTGGAGACGGTGTGTGGTATGATACGAAGTTTAACCGGAACTACGTCATCAATGGACTTATCGGCAAGGAATGGATGTTGGGGCGAAACAGGGAGAATATCCTTAGTGTCAATCTGAAACTGACATTACAGGGAGGGGATCGGTATTCCCCGATTGATGTAGAAGCGACCCTGAAACACCCGGACAAGGAAGTGCAATATGACGAAACGAGAGCATTCTCCAAACAATATTCACCCATGTTTATCGGTAATTATACTGTCAGCTACCGTATCAATAAGAAGAAAGTATCTCATGAATTTGCTGTAAAAGGATTGAATTTCATGGCTACGAAAGAGCACTACGGACATGAATATAATGTGAAAACCGGAAAAATAGATGCAACTGACGGTTCCACGGTTCTGACGAATGTGAGCTATAAACTTGAATTTTAGATATCCGGATAGAAATCTTGAAGGAAAAAGTTTTATCTTCGTACCCAATGAAGCATATGGCAACTGAAACAGCTACAGCAGGCAACGAATCTGCGATTTTATATAGATTACTTGTTAGTCCTGAATTTCGATGGATACGGTATCTGATACTTGTCATGGTGCTGGGCACTATCTCTTTCAATCAGGTGTTCATCATTTTTATGGACTACCGGGATATATTGGGGGGATGGATTTATGTGTTCACTTTTATATACTTGCTTACTTATGTGGGTGTTATCTGCCTGAATCTTTTTTGGTTATTCCCAAGATATTTGTTGAAAAGGCATTATATGGTGTATTTATCATTATTGTCTGTGGCAATGATCGTTGCACTGTTGATACAGATGATTATAGAATATCTGGCTTATTCCTATTGGCCACAGCTTCATGCACGGGGATCGTATTTCTCGGTTCCCATGCTGATGGACTACATATCTTCTTTTATGCTGTCAATGCTTTGTATGATAGGGGGAACGATGACTGTGCTCCTGAAAGAATGGATGATAGAAAACCGACGTGTTTCACAGATGGAAAAGGCACATGTACTTTCTGAAGTAGAGCAGCTGAAAGAGCAGGTCAGTCCCGAACTTCTTTTCAAAACTTTGCATCATTCGGGAGAACTGACATTGACTGAACCGGAAAAGGCTTCGAAGATGTTGATGAAATTGAGCCAGTTACTACGTTATCAGTTATACGATTGCAGCAGGCACAAAGTATTACTTAGCGGTGAAGTTGCTTTCCTTACAAATTATCTGACATTGGAACAGAGTTCCCAGCCGCAATTCAGCTATCAATTTATTTCGGAAGGGGAGGTAAACCGGATGTTGGTTCCACCTTTGCTTTTTATTCCTTTCGTACAGCATATTATGAAGCTGATGCACGAACAGCAGATCGTTCTTCCTGTTTCTCTGAGTATTCATCTGAAAGTTGAAAAAGGCATGATTGTATTCATTTGCATGTGTCCGCAACTTAATCTCTCTGAAGACAGAGGGCTGGAACGAATCAGGCAAAGGCTGGACTTATTGTATGGTGACCGTTACGGATTGTTGTTAACTACTGAATGTATAAGACTGGAATTGAATGGAGGTGAACAATGATAATAAATATAGAAGATAGAAGTACGGTTGATAGAAATCCGTATGATGGAACTATGGATGACAGAGGTGTGACCGCTTTTCTGATAAGCTCTCATTACAGAATATACAGGCATATCTTGTTGCAACTGGTTGTTTTGCTGATTACCATCAATGTCTTTTGGTACGAGCCTTTGCAGACTGTCTCTTTCTGGCGACGCTTGGGAGGGTGTCTGGCATATTTCTTGTCTATGGATGCGGTGATTTATACGAACCTGCACGTGCTGGTTCCCCGTTTTCTATTAAAGAATCGTTTGGGTAGTTATGTTTTGGCAGCTATCATCACCAATCTGGTGGTAATCACTTTTCTTTCAGTTACGCAAGGATTGCTTTTTGAGGTTATTTTGCCTGTCAGGAACCCCGATGGATTTGCTACTTTCATCAATGCCTTTTCGGGCATACTTACTATGGGGTTTGTTACCGCAGGTTCGGCGGCAATTTCATTGTTCACTCATTGGCTGCGTTATAATCTGCGTATTGATAAACTTGAATCTACCACTTTGCAATCTGAACTGAAGTTCCTTAAAAATCAGATAAACCCGCACTTCCTGTTCAATATGCTGAATAATGCCAATGTGCTGATTAAGAGGAATCCGGAAGAGGCTTCCAAAGTTCTTTTTAAGCTGGAAGATTTACTGCGGTATCAGATTAATGACAGTTCGCGCGAAAGGGTCTCTTTAGCTTCGGATATTCGTTTTCTGAATGACTATCTGAATCTGGAAAAAATACGTAGGGATCATTTTCAGTTTACAGTGGAGCAGGAGGGAGACATTGACTCCATTTGGATTCAGCCGTTATTGTTTATTCCGTTTGTGGAGAATGCGGTGAAACATAGTTTTGATAGTGAGCATCCTTCGTCCGTACATCTTTCTTTTAAGGTAGAAGAAAACCGGTTGGAATTTCGTTGTGAAAATTCCACGCCGGCGGTTGCTGTCAGTAACAAGGTAGGAGGTATTGGGCTGGCAAATATTCAGCGTAGATTGGGGCTGTTATATCCCGATCGTTATGAACTGGAACAGATAGAGAATGAAAATCGGTATATTGTAATTTTATGTATAACGCTATGAATTGTATTATTGTAGATGATGAACCATTGGCACGTGAGGCAATGAAATTACTGATAGAGGAGGCGGAATGTCTTCAGTTGGTGGGAAGCTTTAATAGTGCTGCCACAGCTTCTGACTTTATGGAGCAGCATGTAGTAGACCTTGTATTTCTGGATATTCAGATGCCGGGTATTACGGGAATTGAGTTTGCCCGAACTATCTCCAAACGAACATTGGTAATCTTCACTACCGCTTATACAGAATACGCATTAGATAGTTATGAGGTGGATGCGATTGATTATCTGATAAAGCCGGTGGAGGCGGAACGCTTTCAGAAAGCGATTGAGAAAGCGCAGTCTTATCATTCCTTATTGTTGCAAGAGGAAAAGGAAGCGATTGAAACGATTGCGGCTGCCGAATATTTCTTTGTAAAGGCGGAACGCAGATATTTCAAAGTCAACTTCTCTGATATCCTCTTTGTCGAAGGATTGAAAGATTATGTGATCTTGCAATTAGGCGAACAACGTATCATTACCCGTATGAGTCTGAAAGCCGTTTTTGATTTATTACCGAAGGAGTCTTTTTTACGGGTCAATAAGTCGTATATAGTCAATACAGCCCATATCGATTCGTTTGATAACAATGATATATTTATCAAATCGTACGAGATTGCAATTGGAAATAGTTATCGGGATGATTTCTTTGAAGGCTTCGTGATGAAGCAACAAAGATGGTGATATTTCATGTGATGTTTTACACTGCAACCAGGTATTCTAATCACAATGGGACTGTTTTACATACCCCTTCAATTGTTTACCCATTTGAAAATAACGGATGAAGCCCAGAATGAACAAGATAACTCCGGTTGCGACACATACCCATGCGAGACCGTCCAGACGGGATATACTTTCGATCTGAAATATTCCGATTCCGGCAGTAAGAAGATAGAGTGAAGTACGGATATAAGAGAACAAGGTTCGTACATTGGCCAACTTTGTTCTTTCAATAGCCAGATAATCGCGGAGTATTAACTCCTCATTCTTGAATTTGTCGGTAGATTCCTGCATAAAATGATACTGTTTTTTTATTTTCCTTCGGATATTTCCGAGAATAGCAACTCTTTTATTATTATAACGGAAAATAGGTATAAATAGTTTGTGAAGCATTTTTTTTACCGGCTATTGATTTTCAGACACTATTGATTCTATAAAGTCACAAAAATTGTCTGTAGATTGTTCGGAACGAATCTTTTCGCCTAACTCTCCTGCATTCTTTTTATATACAGGATTAGCCACTAAATCATATATCTTTTCTTTTAATTCCCTGTCGGAATCTTTACCTATTTTAATTCGTTCCGGTCCTATCTTTAATTGCTGTACACGATAGGTCCATAAGGCTGGTCGATGATAAGCGGCATGATCACCTGTGGTTTGCCGGTGCGAGCTACACTATGTGTTGTGCCTGCCCCTCCGTGATGCATCACCGCATCGCAGTGGGGAAATCTCAGACTATGGGGAATCGTATGTGTCAGTAGGAAAACGTCTTTCTCGTTTGCTAACGTGTGTATCTTCGAACTCATCGAACGAAAGGAACTTCTTGTGCGTTTGGTTTTCATTTTATGATTAGCTTAAATTTTGGGTATATCATTTTTTATTCCTCTGGCAATGTCCTCATATCATCAAGTGCTCTCGGCAGATATTTTATTTCACTAAAATCCCCGGTAAATCCGTTCCCACGCGATCCGTGTACAGCAAACCCTACTTTAATTTACCAGTAGTATTGAGGTTGAAGTTTCGTACCATAGACCAGTTTTTATTGTCCGGGGAATAAAAAAATGAGTACTCAGAGCCTCTCTTTACGATTGCCATATACGCATAGTCACCGGCTGGCATTGAATTACAGTCATCTGAAAACGTACGAGTCACAACAGATACAATTGTCGGCATAAGATTGACAGAGTTCTCGTAACAGAACTTGGCCCAAGTCTCGTCATCCTGATAGACAACAAGTGCCGCCACATCATAAACAGCTTTTAGTTTGCCTGTTACTTTGGCACTAATAGTGAAATTCGCTTCCGGTTCAAAGAGTATAAGCGGAGCATTTACCACTTTGAGCTTGCCGGAAGGACTATTGAAAAGGTTAGTCTTCCTGCTGGCGGTCATACTGATTGAGTTTCCTTTTATTTTGTAATCAACAGGCTGATTGTGTATTAGTAAGTTATGTGGAATAGTGGAAATCTGCTCTGTTGGAAGCGGTTTCTGTGCTGATGTGGAAACAGCTAAAAGCAAGACAAAGATGGAGGTAATAATCGATTTCATAAATGTATTATATTGATTCCTGAACAAATGTATGTAAAATATTCGAATCTTGTATCGCTTTGATAGACACAATATTACCTTTTTTCTGTCAGATATATCTGTTGTTCTTCAATCTGATACCATATCGGAAAACATAAGAGTGGTTTATATACAATTAGCCCTCTATTAACCTTAAAGTACTAATAGAGGGCAACTACTTATCAAGAAAAAAGTTGAAGTTAGTTTATTTAGCTTCGTTGTTCTGTTTTAAAAGAAATTCGTCAATTGCTTTTTTTAGTTGGTCTTTCGGCAGCGCTCCTTGTGAAATTCTCGGCTCTTCCTTCATAGGGATCATCAGCAGGGTTGGAATACTGCGGATGCCGAATGCGGCAGCCAATTCCTTTTCTTTATCTACATCGATCTGATAGATATCTACTTTACCACTGTACTCCTTGCTAAGTTCTTCGAGAACGAGGTGAAGTGCTTTACACGGACCGCACCAGGTTGCGTAAAAATCAACGATTGCAGGTCTGCTTCCTTCAAACTTCCACTCTTTCGGGTTGGCTTCATAGTTATATACTTTCTTCAAGAAATCGGCTTTATTTAATGATACTACTTCCATTTTATTTTCCTCCTTTGTTGGTTCGTTACTCTTTTTATTTTCTCCGCTGTTTCCTGCGCAAGCTGTGCTTGCCAGTACAATAGCGAAAGCACTCATTAAGTTTTTTATTAGTTTCATATTCTTTTTCTTTCTATTTGTTATTTCTGATGCAAAGATAGGGTGATTGTAGCACTTGAGAAATGGCAATTTGGCTGGAACACTTGGCTAAATTTCCCACAGACAGTTACTGAACGCTAAAATTTGTCTTTTATTCTTTGGAAGGGATGAAAATTAGCATTGTTTTGGTCGCTCTAAAATAGGGCATTCAAACATGGTGACGCTATCCTGTTGTTATAGCGTCACTATGTATATAGGATAGCGTCACTATATCAACAGGATAGCGTCACTATAATTCTGTTCTCATTTTCAGGAGATTAACTGAAGATATAAACGATAATTCCGGTAATTACCACATAAGCCAGTGCATACGGGATAGCGGCTTTTAGAATTTCTCCTTCCTTTCCTTGTTGGTTTCCGGCAGAAGTTGCGATAGCAATACTTTGCGGAGAAATAATTTTACCACCTGTAGCACCTACTGTATTTGCAGCTGATAACCAGTCCGGACTGACATGGATCTGTCCGGCGACACTGGCCTGTAATTTTCCGAAAAGGATGTTGGATGATGTATCACTTCCCGTGATAAAGGTTCCTAAACATCCGATGACCGGAGCAAACAGCGGATACAAACTTCCGGTGGCGGTAGCCAACGCCGAAGCAATAATAGCAATCATTCCCGAAGCATCCATAATGGTGGATAACCCGACGAGACAAATTACTGTAATGAAGGTTTTCTTCAATTGTTTTACGGTATTCCAAAGTACAATGAACAGTTCTTTAACTTTCGCTCCCTGTATTAAGCCGCCGATAAAAGTACCAAGGAAAAGTAGTACACCTGCATGAGTCAGCCAAGAGATAGTATAGTTCACAGTGGAAGCATTGATAGGCAAGCTGATTCTTGTAATCCAGTTATTTTCTAATGTACTTCTCAATTCCGGGAAAAGCGGACTGGTGAGGATAATCAGGAATAAAATCAGTAAATAGATGCTCCATGCATTGAGTATGTCTTTGGTTCTCAGCGTACTTTTTCGTTCTTTTTCTTCTTTGGACGCAGTCAGCTTCCCATAGAGGACAATGACAATGATCGAAAGAATACTTCCGATGATGGCAGGTGACTCTGCTCCCATGTATCTGGCAGCCAGATATTGTCCGGCCAGAGAAACACCTCCGACTAATAAAGCCAGAAATATATTCTTAGGAAGAGCCTTTAATTTAGGATTAGTGAGGAAAAGCAAAACTAAAGGAATAAGGAACATAAGTACTGATAATTGCAATACGACATTGGTACTAAGATGCAGTACGTCCAGATTTGTTTCCTTTGCCAATACTAATACCGGAGTTCCGATTGCTCCGAAAGCTGTTGCTACGCTGTTGGCTATCAGGCTGACTGTAGCCGAGAATATCGGCTTAAATCCCAGACTGATAAGAATCGCTGCCGGGATGGCAACCGCCGTTCCGAATCCTGCCATCGCCTCCAGTAATCCTCCGAATCCCCATGTCAGTAATAACACCTGAATGCTTTTGTCTGTAGAGATAGAAGTGAACTGCTGTTTGATGATCTCCATTTTTTCTGTTTTCAGCAATACGTTGTAACTGAAAATAGCCATCAGGATAATGATTAAAATAGGAGAGACTGCTTTTAGCGCTCCATATAAAAAGGAATAAAACAGGTTATCTACGGAAAAAGCAAAGCCGAAAAGAGCGATTAACATAGTTACAATTAACGAGATAATACTACTTTTGTCTCCGGACATTTTGAAGAACGCCATCAATACAATCAATAGCAATACCGGAATAATAGCAAGGATTAGTGTCATAATTCTAAATTTTAAATAGTCAACTCCTGGTGAATATCTATATAACAAAACAAAATGCGGTTTTGATGGATGAATGACTAATCATTTTATACAAAAAACGGATTGTCGACCAGACAACCCGTTTTTTATTTGTTTTTAATGCGAACTCTTTTGCTACTTGCTCATTTTCATATTCATGATTTGTTGCAACTGCTTTAAATTGGCTTGGGCAGCTTCATTTCCTAGTTTGGCAGCTTGTTCGAATGCTGCCATAGCACGTTGGATGTCTCCATTTAAGAAATTATACACTCCCGTATTGTTGAGGAACTCAGCAGTGGTATGGTCTGCTTTTTCCATATATTTTAATGCGGTATTGATATCTTTCTGTGAAAGGGCGACAGCTGCTGCATTCAGATTGGCTACTGCATCGGTCGGATACATGCGTACAGCAATATCAAATACATCTACAAAGTCTTTGCTGCCTTTCGGATAACTATTGGCGACCTGGTACATCTCATTCAGACTCAGATATTTCGGATTTTCCCGGATGATGATACGTCCTTGTTCTACATCGAAGTTAACTACTGTATAGTCAATCTTGCAATTCACTTTACGCAATCCCGGATAAATTTCTTTCAGCATGGTGCGATAAGGAGCTCCCCCGCCTACTTTCATGATTTCCTGTTTGCGTTTCACATCGTTCGTAGTATTTTTGATAATATTCAGGAATGTTTCTTTATCCTTCATAGAAGAAGATTCGAGTGCTTTCACTAGTCCATCCCAGTTTTCACCGCCAAAAGTCACCTTATACAGTTTGGCGGGTGCCTTTTCCTTCTTAACGAGATAATCTTTCAGAGCTTCCGCACGTTTTTTGGATAGCTGTTCGTTGAAGGCCAGTGGTCCTTCGGGAGAAGCAAATCCTTCAATGCTGATACTTTGTACAGTCAGATTCTTGTCATTCTGAATTTTGTCAAACATAGAATGAATGTTCACCAGTTCGGAGTGGTTGTTCATGAAGTCAGTAAGGATAACAGATTTATTGACAGGGAAATCCAGATGCGCTTCATATTGTTCGCTACGGTTTTTTACCACCTCTATTGTAGGCTGAATATAAGCCACAATAGGCGACATGGCACTCAATCGTTTGGCTTCGGTTGATACGTCATTGGTTATCAGTTCCTGTGCATTCATTTCCTGATAATTGCCGCATCCGCATAGATTCTCAACAAGTTGTAAAGAAGCGTTTGCCATCCACGGTTGGTAAGGTATGACTTGCGTATAATTAAATGTTTCTCTTTTGTTATAAGGAACAATGATAGCGGTAGGTTCCTCTTTGCTGATTGCCAATCCACGGATGTATGCTTTTTCACGTCTTTTCCCATTGACAATAATTTCTTGAAGCGGAACATTATGCTGTCCGTCCGTCAGTAGGGGGATAAGGCTTAAACTGCGTGCCGAGCCTATAGTCAGGTCTTTCATATCAACCGTCATGCCGACATAAAGAGAGTTTCCTTGTTGCCATAAAGATACATTCGAAAGTGTGAGCGCATCATTCAGAAATTTCTGTGCATGAGTCGGAAGTATGGTGGCTGCAAGAGCTATAAATAGATAGATAAATTTTCTTTTCATCATTGTAAGTTTTAGAAAGTTCGATTATTTGATGACATAAATGAAACTGAGGCCGATTTTGGTCGGACCGAAATAATTGCGGCTATTGTGCCCGAGTTTTTCACCTCCGTCTCCACGGGCATATTTATCATATTTCAGGCGGGCGTAGCCAACGCCGATGGTTGCTTCCATGCTCCAGCGTTTACTGATAATCCATTGGTATCCGTAAGAGATACCGGCTCCATACAGACTGCCGTCATAACGGTCATGTCCCATTCCGAATATATTCAGATTGCTGACATTCATTTCTCCATAATGTCCGTGCAAGCCGAAGAAGCTTCCGTTGAAACGTTCGCAGAGCCAGTAGCGCAATTCCGGTTGAACGAGCCAGTGTTTGATCTGGCGGTCGTCGCCAAATTTCCACGGATTATAGTTACCGGATACATCAAGAGTGATTTTCTTTGCCAGCCCGACTTCGAATCCCAGATTAGGAGTGGTGGTTGCCCAATAAAGGGCATTAGTCTTGATGGCGAATTTGGGTAGATAGGTTTCATTCCGTTGTACTTGGGCATGCACGCTTGTACCCAATACGAGCAGGAAACCGGCTGCTAATAAAAGTTTAATTGTTCTCATTTTTGTTAGGGTCTAGGTTTTATTAAAATGATATGCGATAAACACATGATTGTGTGACTTTGTTGTGGAAACCCGAAAAAAATAATAATAGGCCGCATCCGCCATAAAGATGTTTAAGGGCATAAATGCTAACAAATTCAGCAAATGATACGTTTACTATATAAAAAGACCTTTGTGTAATCAATATGACAACAATTTAATTTATTACTGCTTATTTTTACACATAACATTTATACAAACAGCCTATGAAAGAGCTTATCAAGAACCTGGAAGAACTGAACAGGAAAGCTGAAAAGGGTGGTGGAGACGCCCGGATCGAAAAACAGCACTCTGTGGGCAAGCTGACCGCCCGTGAACGCATTGATTTACTTTTGGAGAAAGGATCGTTTATCGAACTTGATAAACTGGTAACTCATCGGTGTACCGATTTCGGTATGGAGAAACAGAAATTTTCCGGTGACGGGGTGGTGACCGGTTACGGAATGATCGGCAAACGGCTGGTCTATGTTTTTGCACAGGATTTCACAGTGTTTGGCGGAGCTCTCTCGGAGACACATGCCAAGAAAATCTGTAAAGTGATGGATATGGCAATGCAAATGGGGGCCCCCATTATCGGACTGAATGACTCCGGCGGTGCCCGTATTCAGGAAGGAGTCCGTTCATTGGCAGGATATGCAGAGATTTTCCTGCGCAATTCCATGGCTTCGGGAGTAATTCCCCAGATCAGTGCTATTATGGGGCCGTGTGCCGGTGGCGCAGTTTATTCTCCTGCGTTGACCGATTTTATTCTGATGGTAAAAAAATCCGGTTATATGTTTATCACCGGTCCCGATGTAGTAAAGAGTGTGACACAGGAAGAAGTAAGTAAAGAAGAGTTAGGCGGGGTAGGTATCCACATGACAAAATCGGGTGTGGCGCATCTGTCTGCTGAGAATGATATCGAATGTATCAATTACATCCGTGAACTTATTTCCTATCTGCCGGGAAACAATATGGAAGAGCCACCTTTCGTTGTTACCAACGATTCGCCGACTCGCCTGATACCGGAACTTTCTGACTTGGTGCCTGCCAATCCAAATCAGCCCTATAATATAAAGGAGATGATAGAAGCAGTTGCCGACGATAACAACTTCTTTGAACTTCAGTCTGAATTTGCTGCGAATATCGTTACCGGATATATCCGTCTGAACGGAAAGACGATTGGTGTAGTGGCCAATCAGCCGCTGGTGCTGGCAGGGACACTGGATATCAACGCTTCTATAAAAGCCGCCCGTTTTGTCCGTTTCTGTGATGCTTTTAATATACCTCTTCTGACTCTGGTCGATGTGCCGGGATTCCTTCCGGGAGTTGATCAGGAATATGGCGGTATCATTCGTAATGGTGCGAAACTGCTTTATGCTTATTGCGAAGCCACCGTACCGAAAGTTACTGTTATCACTCGTAAGGCCTATGGAGGTGCTTATGATGTCATGAGTTCCAAGCATATTCGTGGTGATGTCAATCTGGCTTTCCCGACTGCCGAAATCGCTGTGATGGGACCGGATGGAGCAGTGAATATTCTTTTCAAGAAAGACATCGAGAAGTCACAAACTCCCGAAGAAAGGCGAAAAGAACTTCAGAGTGATTATCGTGAAAAGTTTGCGAATCCTTACCGTGCAGCGGAATTGGGATATGTGGATGAAGTGATTGATCCTGCCGTGACCCGTTTGCGTCTGATACGTAGCTTCGAAATGCTGGCCAACAAACGTCAGTCAAATCCACCTAAGAAACACTCGAATATTCCACTTTAAGAAAAACAAGTTATGATAAAGAAAATATTAGTTGCCAATCGTGGAGAAATAGCCATGCGCATCTTCCGTACATGCCGGGTGATGAATATTTCGACAGTGGCCGTTTACACACATGTAGATCGGGGAGCCTTGCATGTCCGCTATGCGGAAGAGGCTTATTGCATCTCCGGCTCGCCCGAGGATACTTCTTATCTGAAACCGGAGTTGATACTTTCCATTGCCAAGAAGACCGGTGCGGCTATTCACCCGGGATATGGGTTCTTATCAGAGAATGCCGACTTTGCCCGCCGTTGTGAAGAAGAAGGAGTGATATTTATCGGTCCCGGTGCCGACATTATTGCTAAGATGGGAATCAAGACCGAAGCACGCAAAATAATGCGTGAAGCAGGACTGCCTATTGTACCCGGAACCGAAACTCCTGTGCAAGGCATTGAAGAAGTAAAAAAAGTAGCCAAGGAAGTGGGCTATCCCATCATGCTGAAAGCGCTTGCCGGAGGAGGTGGAAAAGGAATGCGCCTGGTCCGCACCGAAGAAGAAGTAGAAACAGCCCTTCGTTTGTCCCAATCCGAAGCAGGTACTTCGTTCGGTAATGATGCGGTTTATATAGAGAAATATATAGAGAATCCGCACCATATTGAGGTGCAGATTATGGGAGATAAATACGGTAATGTGGTCCATCTGGGCGAACGCGAATGTTCCATTCAACGGCGTAACCAGAAAGTGATTGAAGAATCTCCGTCTCCGTTTGTGAAAGAAGAAACCCGTAAGAAAATGCTGAAGGTAGCTGTGGAGGCGTGTAAGCGAATCGGTTATTATAGTGCCGGAACATTGGAATTTATGATGGACAAGGATCAGAATTTCTATTTTCTGGAGATGAATACCCGTTTGCAGGTAGAACATCCTGTGACGGAGGAATGTACAGGTGTCGATTTGGTACGTGACATGATAATGGTAGCTGCAGGCAATCCATTACCATATAAACAAGAAGATATTAAATTCAGCGGAGCTGCTATCGAATGTCGTATTTATGCGGAAGACCCGGAGAATAATTTTATGCCTTCTCCCGGGGTGATTACTGTTCGTGAAGCTCCCGAAGGCCGTAATCTCCGTTTGGATAGCGCTGCCTATGCCGGATTTGAAGTCTCCCTGCATTATGACCCGATGATCGCCAAGCTCTGTTGCTGGGGACGTACCCGCGAATCTGCTATCTCCAACATGGCACGTGCCTTGCGTGAGTATAAGATTCTAGGCATTAAGACAACGATTCCTTTCCACCAGCGTGTGTTGAAGAATGCAGCCTTTCTGGAAGGAAAATATGATACGACATTCATTGACACCCGTTTTGATAAAGAAGATTTGAAACGCCGTCAGAATACCGATCCGACAGTTGCCGTGATTGCTGCCGCTGTGAGACATTATGAGAGGGAGAAGGAGGCTGCATCCCGTGCAACCACGCTTCCTGTTGTAGGTGAATCTCTCTGGAAATATTACGGCAAGTTGCAGATGACTGCGAATAACTATTAAAATATAAATATATGAGTACATCATTAGCGACTTATTATGCCAAACTTCTGGATATGCCGGATAGTGAATATAAGGTAGAGATTCTGGAAGACGGACCGATCAAGAAGATAGCGGTCAACGGTAAGATATACGAGGTCGATTACAATATGGGAGGCGACTCTATTCATTCGATTATCATCGATCATCACTCTCATGGAGTGCAGATATCTCCTTCTTCCAATAATTCCTATACGATCATGAATAAGGGAGAACTTTATCAGATAGAGTTACAGGGAGAGATGGAGAAAATACATAATGCCCGTGCCGGTACGGAAGCTGTGGGACGACAAGTGGTACAGGCTCCGATGCCGGGAGTCATCCTGAAGATATATGTAAAGAAGGGGGATACAGTGAAACGGGGAGATCCGCTTTGTGTATTGGTAGCAATGAAAATGGAAAACGAAATTCGTTCGACCACAGACGGAGTAGTGAAAGAAGTCTTTGTAGAAGATAATATGAAGGTCGCTTTGAATGACCGGGTTATGGTGATTGAATGATTCTTTTAAAAATAAAGGTGTTTTACGTACTTATCTCAAAACTTTTCTTTACTTTTGGCAGATAAGTACGTATTTACATCTTGATGTCTTATGGATAGCGAACAAACAAAAGAAGCATTAGAAGAAGAATTAGAGTTACTCAGAAAAGAAAATGAGCAACTGAAGCGACAACTTCTATCTCTTGAACAGAAAAAACAGACAGAAGAATGCACTGCCAGTTTTCAGGAAAGGTATGCTGTCAGAATCTTGAATTCTTTACCGGATATGTTAACTGTCTTCAACAACGACGAAGTAGGGATTCAAGTGGTGTCCAATGAAGAAACCAATCATGTCGGAATATCCAACAAAGACTTTGAAGGAATGCGTATGTGTGACATGGTACCTCTGGAAGCTTATCAGAATATCCACTCGAATATGCAGAAAGTGATTGCTACAAGAACTGTTTCGGCAGCGCATCACGATCTGGATTTCAATGGCTCCCATCATTATTACGAGAACCGTATCTTTCCGTTGGATGAAGAACATGTACTGATCATGTGTCGTGATATCACAGAGCGGGTGGCTACCCAGCGACAGTTGGAGGTGTTCAAGAGTGTACTCGACAAGGTTAGTGATAGTATTCTTGCCGTATCGAGTGATGGAACTTTAGTATATGCCAATAAACAATTTATAGAAGAGTATGGTGTCACCCAGCAAATGGGTACACAAAAGATATATGACCTGCCTGTCTCCATGCGTACACCGGAGCTTTGGGAAGCCAAGCTGAAAGATATACGCGATAATGGTGGCAGTTTTTCGTATCGCGCGGCGTATGTGCGTAAAGGTGAAGAGAAAGAAAGGGTGCATCAGGTTTCTACCTATTTGACCAAAGAAGACGATATGGAACTTATTTGGTTTTTTACTCAGGACATTACAGATGTCATCAAGAAACGGGATGACCTTCGGGAATTAAATCTATTGTTGGACGGCATTCTGAATAATATCCCGGTTTATCTGTTTGTGAAAGATCCCGAAGACGACTTCAAGTATCTGTATTGGAATAAAGCTTTTGCCGAACATTCCAAGATTCCGACATCCCGGGCCATCGGGCATACGGACTTTGAAATCTTTCCTGAACGTGCGGATGCCGAAAGATTTCGCAGAGACGATCTGGAGCTGATTCGTACGCATGAACGAATCGAAATGCAGGAGACTTATGTGGCAGCTACCGGAGAGACTCGTATCGTGCAGACTTTGAAAGCACTCGTACCTATGGAAGGGCGTGAACCGCTTTTGATAGGCATATCCTGGGATATCACTAATTTCCAGAATATCGAGCAGGAATTGATTAAGGCACGTATCAAGGCTGAGCAGTCCGACAGGCTGAAAACTGCTTTTCTGGCAAATATGAGTCATGAAATCCGGACACCTCTGAATGCGATTGTAGGTTTCTCTAATCTGTTGCCTTCTGCCGAAAATGTGGAGGAGGAGAAGCTTTATTCCCGTATCATCAATCAGAATTCAGAGATATTGTTGCAGCTAATCAATGATATTCTGGACTTGTCGAAAATAGAAGCGGGCACGCTGGAATATGTCAAACAGCCCATGAATCTGGGGGAAGTATGCCGCAATATTTATGAGATTCATAAAGGACGTGTACAAGAAGGAGTTACCCTTATTCTGGATAATAAAGAAGATGATCTGATTATTGAAGAAGATCGGAATCGTATTATGCAGGTTATTACTAATTTTATAACCAATGCCACTAAATTTACTTATGCAGGTGAAATCCGCTTCGGCTTTAAAATAGAGAATCATTGTATTCATGTTTATGTGAAGGATACAGGCATCGGGATAGAGGCGAGTAAAGTGGATCATATCTTTGACCGTTTTGTCAAATTGAATTCTTTTGCACAGGGTACGGGCTTGGGTCTCGCCATTTGCCGGATGATAATAGAAAAAATAGGAGGGGAGATTGGAGTCACTTCGGAAACAGGGAAAGGGTCGACTTTCTTCTTCACCATACCGTATAAGGAGAATTCGGATGAGCATATAACTTTTTCCGATGCTTTTGAAACGAAATATATCAGCCATACTATAAAGAGAATGCAGAAAATCAAAAAGATTCTGGTGGCTGAAGATGTGGACAGTAATTTTGTATTAGTCAAAAACATGATTGGGAAAGAGTATACTTTGCTGTGGGCCAAAGATGGTTTTGAAGCTGTAGAAATGTATAAACGATATCAGCCGGATTTGATTCTGATGGATATCAAAATGCCTCGTATGGATGGTTTGGAGGCTACCCGTATCATTCGTTCGTATTCAAAGGAAATCCCTGTCATAGCACTGACTGCTTATGCCTTTGAGACCGATAAGGAGCAGGCTTTTGAGGCCGGTTGCACTGATTTTGTTACGAAACCGGTATCACGGGAGGCATTGGAAAAAGCGCTGGGAAAATATTCAAATTTAACCATGTAGAATACGGAGACAGAAAACTTTAAAAAGAAACTGCTATTCTATAAAGAAGAATGAATCAGCCTTCTTAAAAAATACCAGTTTCTTTTTCTCAAAACAATATCTATTCTTTTATTTCAGGAACTAATAAAAACTTCGTATCCGGAAAGTATTTTTCCAGCCAAGTCCGGATAAAGTTCATTGTATCATTTTGAATCGTTTTATCTTCCACTGTTGGATAGAGATTATAAAGTACTGTATCCAGAACAATCCCCCGTTTCTGTATGGCTTCAAGGCTCAAAAGTGTATGATTGATGCTTCCCAGTTTGCCGGAAGTAACGAAAATGAGTGGATATTTCTCCTGTGCGATATAATCAATCGTTAAAAGTTTCGTAGTCAGAGGGACCATAAGACCTCCTGCCCCTTCAAGTAAGACATAATCATATCGTTCGCTCAGTATTTCAGTAGATCGTTTGATTTTATCAAAGTTGATAGGTCGATTATCTAATTCGGAAGCCAGATGGGGTGAAGCTGGGTAAGAATATATCTCCGGCATGGTAAGCCCTTCCCGGTCTTCTTCAGTGAAGGGGATTCCCATGATATGACGATGGAGGTCTATGTCTTCGGAGTGACCCACATTCCCGGTTTGGATGAACTTTTGGGTAATTGTCCTTTTGCCATGTTGGTTCCATTCACGTGCCAAGTAGCCGGTCGCATAACTTTTTCCTGCATCAGTATCGATGCCGCTTACAAAATATACATTCTGTTTCATACTTTTTTCTTTTTTGCTATGATATAAATAGGGTGATATGTCAAAGACACAGAAGTGCCTTGTGTAAATTCTTGCGTGTAACGTTCGCAAAAATACTGTAGATCACGACGGGTCCAAGCCTGTCTCTTTTGCTTTGGATAGAAAGAAGAATGTGCTGATAAACTATTTACACCTGTCTGTTTCAGATGATACAATACCTTCATCGGATTTTCGAAAGAGAGGAGAATCAGCTCTTCTTCTGAGTACAGTATATCAAAATGAGGAGACAGGGCAGCTTCAAGTTCTTCTTTTGAACGATAGGGAAGACCTGTTCCGGTAAGCTCACGTATTTCCTTCATATTCTTCTTCCCGAAAGTGCTGAAAGCAAAATAACCTTGACTATGAAGTAGTGTATTGCATCTTTTGAAAAAGTTCTCCGGCGACTCAAACCATTGCAAAGCAGAACAGGAAGTAATTAAAGTACTTTTATCCGGAAAAGGAATCGTTTCTGCATCTCCGGAAAGAAAAGAGACTTGCTTCTCCTTTAATAAATCTTCGCAGCAATATCTCATTTCCGGACACAGATCGTTCAGCAATAACTCTTCCGGACGAAGGGTACGGAGCAGCATTCGGGAATAAACACCTGTGCCGCATCCAAACTCAATCACTTTCGGGCAGGGAGAGAGGATATATTTTTTAAGCAGACGGATCATTTTGTCTGCTATCTGCCGTTGTACGTTTGCTTCACGGGGGTAGGTGGCGATGGCTTTTGAGAAACGTTCCGCAATAATTGTCTTATTCATGATCGATGGTTACTTGATGTTCATAATTACCTCATAAAAAAGTTCCTGCTGATAGTGAGCGGCTTCGACATTTACAAGGGAATCTACTTTATTTCTCCATGCTGTCTCTTGATACTCCGGAAGGAAAATCCGGTCATTTTTCCCTACGATGGCTTTATGCCAGATGAAGTCTGAAGATACCGATGACAGGCATTGTTGCCGGATGGCAGCAAGTTCTTCTTTTAACTCTTCAACCGGACGCTTGGGAGCTATTGTTTGAAAAGCTTTGTAATCGGTGGAAGAGTTACACATTCTTCGCTGGAACTTCTGTAGCGTTTGTTCATTCAATCCTTGCAGGGTACCTTCAAAGACAGATGGCATAATTCCTTTCGTTGCATGTATGGGATAAAGTGTTCCGTTGATGGCGATACTTTGGGAAACAGGCAGGGAAGGATGCTGCTTCATTATCTGCGAGGCAGCCCAAACTCCCATCGACCATGCAATCAGAGTTATTTCGGAATATGCTTGCATCAAAGTAGTATCGAACTCTAACGAGCGATAGTCATAACAAATCATCCAATCACATCCTGCAGGCTGGATGTGAAGAAATGGTGTTTCATCCATTCCCCAGCCGGCAAAGAATAATAGTAGCTGTTTTTGACTGTTATTGATGATAAAATGCTGTTTCATTGGTTTATTATTTCTATTAGTCTGTCGATTTCATTTTCTGTGATGTCCGCTGTCAATGAGAAACGGATACGGGAAGTCCCTTCGGGCACTGTAGGCGGGCGTACAGGCAAAGCGTAGAACCCTTTGCGTTGCAATTCTTCTGCTTTCTTTATGGTATCTTCGCTTGCTCCGACCACCATCGGTACAATGTGGCTGACAGAAGGACACTGATACCCTTTATCGGACAGTGCTTCTTTCAGTTGCCGACTGATTTGCAGCAGATGTTCTCTTTTCTTCCGGAAATCGGTGAGGTGCTTCAGTACCCATGAAGTCCATTGAATCTGGATAGGAGGAAGTGCTGTTGTGAAGATAAATGTACGCATCTTATTGATCAGATACTCCCGGATGATTTGTCGGCAGATGATATATGCTCCGGCAGATGCCGCTGCTTTTCCGAAAGTTCCTATCAGAAAGTCTATGTCGTTGATGCAATTTTGTTCTTCGGCACATCCTAAGCCTTTTTTGCCTCGTGCTCCGAAAGCGTGGGCTTCGTCTACATAAAGAAGAACGTTAGAGTAATTGTGTTTCAATCGTACCAATGCTTGTAAATCGGCTTCATCTCCGTCCATACTGAAGATACTTTCGGTAACGATTATGATCTTCTCATACATACTGTGGTTTTCTTCAAGAAGACGTTGGAGCTGGGGTAAATCATTATGGCGATACCGGATACATTTGGCAGATGATAATCTGATTCCGTCTATCAGGCTTGCATGTACAAGTTTATCCGCAAGTATTAATGTCCGGGCATCGCTGACTGCCGGAAGAATACCTGTATTGGCATGGTATCCACTATTGAATACGAGGGCGCTTTCTGCTCCGAACATAGTGCTTAATTGTTGTTCCAGCTCCTCATAGACAGTGTAGTTGCCTGTCAATAGGCGGGAAGAAGAGGAAGTGGGCAGAAATGATTCAGGGGTGAGGTTCTTTAAGAATTCCTCTCTTAAAGACAAATCATTGGCTAACCCCAGATAATCATTGGATGAAAGGTTCAGCATTCGTTGTCCGTTTACTATCACATCTCTTCCCTCATGAGTCAACTGCGGAAGGGAACGGTAATTCTTCTTTTCTTTTAAAATCAGAAGTTCTTGATTTATGTTGTCTAAAATCATACTTTATACAATGATAAAAAATAAGTTACATCTCGCTTACTATCTTGAGCACTCTGGTAGTTAGTTTACTTAACTGCTCCGGAGCAATGATGAACGGAGGCATCAGATAAACCAATTTTCCAAAAGGGCGTACCCAGATACCTTCTTCTACAAAGCGGCGTTGCATATATGCCATGTTTACTGAGCGTTTTGTTTCGATGACTCCTATGGCTCCTAATATCCGTACATCCGCTACTTGCGCTAACTTGCGGGCAGGAGCCAGTTCCTCCTTTAGCTGAGTTTCAATTCGTTTCACGTTCTCTGCCCAGCAGGAATCGAGCAAGAGCCGGACGGAAGCGCATGCTACTGCGCAAGCGAGCGGATTACCCATAAAAGTGGGACCGTGCATAAAAGCTCCCGGTGCATGATTGGAGATCGTATCTGCTATCCGGTTGCTTGCCAGTACAGCAGACAGCGTCATGTATCCTCCGGTCAGTGCTTTTCCTATACACATGATATCCGGTTCTACTCCGGCATGTTCCCAGGCAAAGAGTTTGCCGGTACGTCCGAATCCTGTTGCTATTTCGTCAAATATCAGGAGAATATCATATTCTTTGCAGAGTTTTTCCGCTTCACGCAGATATTGCGGATGATAAAACCACATACCGCCTGCCCCTTGAACAATAGGTTCGAGGATAAGTGCCGCTAGTTCTTTAGAGTGTTTCTCTATGGTCTCCTGCAAGGGGATGATATCTTCCGGATGCCATTCTCCGTCAAATCGGGAAGAGGGTGCCGGAACAAAATAACGGACAGGAAGCGATGAACCGAAAAGGCTGTGCATTCCTGTTACGGGATCGCATACGGACATTGCATTCCAAGTGTCACCGTGATAACCGGAGCGGATGGTTACGAAATTATTTTTTTCAGGTTTTCCGGCTGCATACCAGTATTGTACGGCCATTTTTAAGGCAACCTCTACTGCTACCGAACCGGAATCCGCATAAAAAATCTTTTGCATGGACGGGGGAACCAATGGCAATAGTAGCTTACCTAATTCGATGGCCGGATCATGCGTCAGTCCTCCAAACATGATATGTGACATCTTATCTAGCTGGTCTTTTGCTGCCTGATTCAGTGTCGGGTGGTTGTATCCGTGCACTGCACACCACCAGGATGACATTCCTTCAATCAATGTCCGTCCATCTTCGAGGGTAATTGTTGCTCCGTCTGCCCGTTTCACTTTATAAACAGGTAATGGATCGGTCGTAGAGGTATAAGGATGCCACAAATGTTCACGATCAAATTGAGAATCCGCGAAATGGTATCCTTCTTCCAGAATCATCTTTTTGTCATCTGAAACCTTCGAACCGAGCGTTGTCAGCAGATCGCCCACAATAGCGGAATTGATGCCGATGAATAGTGCTTTGTGCATGGCTTCGGGAGTGAGTTGTGAACGACCTCCGGCGAAACGCAGGAAAGCGGTGGGATTGATAAAGCGGAACAGGGCAACAGTTCTCAGAATTTCTTCTTCACTCAAGGGCTTTTCACCTTCTAATGGGGTTCCGGGTATCGGACTTAACAAGTTGATGGGAATAGACTGTACATTCAGTTCTGCCAGTGTGAAAGCAAATTCGATACGCTGTTCCATCGTTTCTCCCATACCGATAATTCCACCGCAGCAGATATCCATACCTACCCGGCGGGCAGCATCGAGAGTTGCCAGTTTCTGCTCTTGTGTATGTGTGGAGCAGAGTTTGGGAAAAAAGGAAGGGGCTGTTTCGAGGTTACAGTGGTAGCGGGTGATTCCGGCATCGTGTAGTGAGCGGAGTTCTTCTTCGTTGAGTAATCCCAATGATGCGCAAAGCTGAATTGACGAATGATTCCGCATGAGGCGGACTGTGTCGCAAAGTTGTGTTATCTGTTTGGAAGAAGGTTTTCGTCCGCTGGTGACGAGGGAGAAACGGTTGATGTCTTGACTTTCGTTGTATTTTGCCTGTCGGAGACACTCTTCAGCGGGCAGGAGATCGTAAATCTTGGCTTGGGTCTTGTAGTGAGAGGATTGTGCACACCATTTGCAATTCTCCGGACACCGGCCGGACTTGGCGTTAATGATGGAACACATGTCGAATTCGTGCGAAGCACATGCGATGGTAATCTCGTGCGCGGCGGCATATAGCGCCTCGCTGTCGGCCATGTTGGCCAGCCAAGCGGCTTGGTCGGGCGATATGTCAATGCCTGCCAATACTTGGTCTTTGATTTCTTGAAGTGTCATAAATGTATGATAAGGGATAGTTTGTGCAGCATTCTGCTTGCGAAGAGCCACAGCTACCACATTCGTATGCAGGTGACCGATTTGGAATTCACGTCCCATACTCGCAAAAGCGGCATAGTTCTTTCTGCCCCAATAGCGGAAGCGGGAAAGAAGGGAACGTGTGGTCTGTATGTGGCGTTGTTTCTTCATCAGGTTCTTGTTTTTGAAGTAAAGAACGGGGCAAATGTACAAAGATTCTTTGGATAAGCAAGCAAGTTAATGATTTCTGCTGTATCTGCTTCTACTTCTTTTTTCTGTATTCCTTGCGTAAATTGAGATTGAATCCGACATATACCTGAAGCGTTCCGAATCCATTATCCAGTGAGAAATTATTCCGGTGGTAATTGTAGTTTTTGCCGACAAATGAGGTACCGACGAAATATTTTCCGTTATTATAGACTACTCCCGCACGAATCAGAAAGTCGAGATTAAAATTGCCGTACCATGTCTTTCCTTCGTGGGTTTCTGCATCTACATCGGAAGCTTTATAGGCTATGGCGGGAGTGAGAGACAGGCATGCCAGGCAGTTACGGGCAAATACCCAGTTATAGGCATAGCCAAAACTGATATTGGCATTGGTGTATTTTATATTGTTGACTTTCATGCCGGGATTCATTGTTTCCAGTATGAAATCGGGAAGTTCTGTATAATCAAACTCAAGATTGTGTTTTGAAATGGAAAAACCTGCGATAAACGAACCTGCATTCCGGCGTTGATTGGTTGACTGGCTGAAAGCGGCAGGGTAGGAGAATTTGCGGTTGTTAAAGATATAGTATAGGTTCAGTCCTCTGATATCGACCTTTATTCCGTTGAAGTTCTCGGAGTAATTGGCGGGGATGTCTTCCGGGAAACCGTTGATCTTATGAATTTTGTAGTTATTACCCGTACGACGATAGAAAATGTCTACTCCCAGTTTGGAACTGTATAAGCTTAAGTCAAATTCTGTTCCTTTGTTCCTCCGGTTCGTTTTCCGGTAAATATCGTCCACGTCTACGGACCATCCCAGAAAAATCCATCGCCAGCCAAAGTACAATCCTATTTTGTTATGTGGATTGGGGGAGAAACTCAGCTTTTGTGGTTGTGGCAGATTGCTGGTAACAGAATAATATTCAAAGTTGCTGAAATGTGTCGTCATTAATGCGTAGTTATACCGGTTGGGACTGATGTAAAGTGTGTCGAAGTCACTGAAATTCATGAATTTCTTAATGGCTCTTTTGAAAGCGCTCGGTTGGGCCGGCACCACAGAATCAGCTTGCAGACTATCGTTCATTAGGGTATCTCTCCCTTCAGTTTGAGCCTGTAAGGAGAGTGACAGAAACAGAAAAAGAGATAGAACAATTTGTTTCATCCTGTGATTTTTCGTTGCTATGATTGATACTGTTCGTTTCACGAATGTACTACCTTTCGTTGATTTATACTAATAATCGTCTAAAAAAATGTTTCGTTTCCTAAACAAATGAGATATGTATTCTGTTAGTTAGAACAAGCAAATAAATCCTAAGCCACAAAATTATGAGAATCTATTTACGTTTATTAGTGGCGTTTCTATTGCTTTCTGCCGGCAATATAGTGTATGCAGAAGCACAACAAGAGAAACGCGTGACGGGTACTGTGACTTCTGAAGGAGAGCCTTTACCCGGTGTTTCCGTACAAGTGAAAGGCGCCTCTTCCGGCACCATTACAGATATTGATGGAAACTATTCAATTGAAGCTCCCGCCAATGGGACTATCGTTTTCCGCTTTGTAGGAATGCGGACGGTGGAACAATCGGTGAATAACCGCAATGTAATCAATGTTACTTTAGAATCGGAGAGCAAAGAGCTGGACGAAGTGATGGTAGTTGCTTATGTCACTGCCAAGAAATATAGTTTTACCGGAGCTGCTTCGACAATGAAAGCCGGAGAAATAGAGAAGTTGCAGACTTCCAGCGTATCACGTGTGCTCGAAGGCACGGTATCCGGGGTACAGGCTAGTGCTGCCAGCGGTCAGCCGGGTACGGATGCGGAAATTCGTATTCGTGGTATCGGTTCTATTAATGCTTCCAGTGCACCGTTATATGTTGTAGACGGTGTTCCGTTTGATGGTAGTGTAAACTCTATCAATCCGGATGATATTTCTTCGATGACTGTATTGAAAGATGCTGCATCTGCCGCCTTATACGGTTCTCGTGGTGCCAATGGGGTTATTATCATTACGACGAAACAAGGGGAACAGGACTCAAAGGCGACAGTCAAAGTAAAAGCCTCTTTAGGAGGTTCCAATCGTGCAGTACGTGATTATGACCGGGTAAGTACCAATCAATATTTTGAACTTTATTGGGAAGCACTCCGGAACCAGTATGCTAAAAGTTCGGATTATACTCCGGAAACTGCTGCGGCACAGGCTTCCAAAGATCTGGTTACTAAATTGATGGGCGGCGGTCCGAATCCATATGGAACGCAGTATCCGCAGCCTGTCGGTACGGATGGAAAATTGCTGGATGGTGCCCGCCCTTTATGGAACTCCGACTGGAGCGATGCTATGGAACAGCAAGCACTCCGCACGGAACTGAACCTGAGTGTTTCCGGTGGTGGCAAGTCCAACCAGTATTTC
This sequence comes from Bacteroides sp. HMSC067B03, assembly GCF_001811315.1. Taxonomy (NCBI): domain Bacteria; kingdom Pseudomonadati; phylum Bacteroidota; class Bacteroidia; order Bacteroidales; family Bacteroidaceae; genus Bacteroides; species Bacteroides sp. HMSC067B03. The sequence continues at coordinate 65,784 of NZ_KV804514.1, forward strand.
TTTTCTGCCGGATATTTGAATGATAAAGGGATCGCACTGGAATCCGGTTACCAGCGTTTTAATCTTCGCTCGAATGTGACGAGTGAAATGACTTCCTGGCTGAAAGGAAGCATTAACCTGAGTTTTGCGCATTCCATGCAGAATTATCCGGTGTCTTCTGACTCTAAAACCAGCAATGTAATTACGGCTGGCCGTACTATGCCCGGCTTTTATCCTATTTATGAAATGAATACGGATGGCAGCTATAAACTGAATGAAGATGGTAGCCGTATCTATGATTTCGGTTCTTATCGTCCCTCCGGTTCTATGGCAAACTGGAACTTGCCTGCTACATTGCCTTTAGATAAATCGGAACGAATGAAAGATGAATTTTCCGGTCGTACTTATCTTGAAGCTACGATCATCGAAGGACTGAAGTTTAAGACAAGTTTCAATTTCGACTTGATCAACTATAACACGCTGGATTATACCAATCCCAAAATAGGTCCGGCTTTGGAAAACGGAGGTGGTTCCAGTCGTTTGAACTCGCGTACTTTCTCTTGGACATGGAATAATATCGCATCGTATGATAAAACCATCGGCGATCATCACTTCAATGTGCTGGCCGGAATGGAGGCTTATTCTTACCGTTATGATGAACTGACTGCTTCGCGCACCAAAATGGCTCAGCCTGACATGCCCGAACTGGTAGTCGGCTCACAATTGACAGGTGGCTCAGGCTATCGTATCGATTATGCTTTGGTGGGTTATCTGACCCAATTGTTATATGATTATCAGGATAAATACTTCTTCTCCGCATCGTATCGCCGTGACGGTTCTTCCCGTTTTGCACCGGAGACTCGCTGGGGTAACTTCTGGTCTTTGGGAACTTCCTGGCGTATTGACCGTGAAGAGTTTATGGCAAGTACTTCCGACTGGCTATCTGCCTTAACTTTGAAAATGAGTTATGGTGCACAGGGAAATGATAATCTGGGAACCTATTATGCAAGCAAGGGACTTTATACGATTGTTTCCAATTTGGGAGAGAATGCTTTGGTTTCCGACCGTATGGCTACTCCCAACCTGAAATGGGAGACGAACCTGAACTTTAATGTTGGAGTTGACTTTTCGCTGTTTAATAACCGTTTTTCCGGTTCGTTCGACTTCTTTACACGTCGTTCGAAAGACTTGCTTTATTCCCGTCCGATAGCTCCTTCCTTAGGATATGGTTCTATTGATGAGAATGTAGGTGCACTGAAAAATACAGGTATTGAAATGGTGTTGAACGGGACAATAATTAACCAGAATGGATGGGTATGGAAACTAGGTATGAACCTGACACATTATAAGAATAAGGTAACGGAACTTCCATTGAAAGATATGCCGCAAAGTGGCGTGAATAAACTACAGGTGGGACGGTCTGTTTATGACTTCTACATGAAAGAGTGGGCAGGTGTAGACCCCGACAATGGAAATCCGTTGTGGTATATGGACGAGGTAGACGCCAATGATAACCCGACAGGGAAACGTGTTACTACAAGTGATTATGCTTCGGCAAATTATTATTACGTCAACAAATCTTCCCTTCCCAAAGTATATGGTGGTTTTAACACTTCGCTTTCATGGAAAGGATTCGATCTTTCCGCAATCTTTGCTTATAGCATTGGCGGATATATCTACAACCGTGATATTACGATGATTTTGCACAACGGTAGTCTGGAAGGTCGTGACTGGTCGACAGAGATACTGAGAAGATGGACACCGGAAAACCGTTATACGGATGTGCCGGCTTTGAGTACTACTTCCAATAACTGGAACTCTGCTTCCACCCGTTTCTTGCAGAACAACTCGTATATGCGACTGAAAAATCTGACTCTTTCTTACAATTTGCCGAAACAGTTGATCAGTAAATTGGCATTAAGCAGCGTGCAGGTGTTTGTACAAGGTGATAATCTTTTCACTGTTCACAGGAATCAGGGACTTGACCCGGAACAGGGAATTACAGGCATCACTTATTATCGTTATCCGGCTATGCGAACCATTTCCGGAGGTATTAATCTATCTTTCTAAAATTACACGATATATATATGAAAAAGATAAAAATACAATCTATGCTGACTGCTGTTGCCGGATTACTATTGGCGACAAGTTGTAGCAGTAGCTTTCTGGATACAGAGCCCACGGATGCAGTAAGCTCCGATCAGGTGGCAGTAGCCGGAAACGCGGAACGTCTCTTCAACGGAGCTTGGTATAACCTGTTCGAGTACGGAACAACTTATGCCAATATTGGCTATCGGGCACTTCAATGTCAGGATGATATGATGGCAAGCGATGTGGTTTCCCGTCCGAAATATGGTTTCAATTCTTCGTATCAGTTCAATGACATAGCGATTCCATCTGACGGAAGAACTTCATTTGCCTGGTATCTGATATATAAAACAATAGATAATTGTAATACTGCGATTTCCATTAAAGGGGACTCCGAGGAACTTCGACAGGCACAGGGGCAGGCATTGGCTTTGCGTGCTTTTTGTTATTTACATCTGGTACAGCATTATCAGTTTACCTATCTGAAAGATAAGGATGCCCTTTGTGTACCTATTTATACAGAACCGACTACGAGCACTACCGAGCCAAAAGGAAAATCAACGGTAGCACAAGTTTATCAGCGTATTTTTGATGATTTGAATCTTGCACAAGAGTATTTGGAAGGCTATGTCCGCAAAGGAGACGCCCAGAAATTCAAACCGAATGCAGATGTTGTCAACGGTCTTTTGGCACGTGCGTACTTATTGACCGGACAATGGGGAGAGGCTGCAAAAGCTGCCGAAGCTGCCCGCAAAGGATACTCACTGATGACTACCACTGCCGAATATGAAGGCTTTAATAATATTTCCAACAAGGAATGGATCTGGGGATCTCCTCAAACACTTTCCCAGTCGGATGCAAGTTACAACTTCTATTATCTGGATGCGACTTATGTCGGAGCTTATAGTAGTTTCATGGCAGATCCTCATTTGAAAGATACTTTTATAGAAGGAGACATCCGCTTGCCTCTGTTCCAATGGATGCGCGAAGGATATCTGGGGTATAAAAAGTTTCACATGCGCTCAGATGATACAGCCGACCTGGTGTTGATGCGTTCTTCAGAAATGTATCTGATAGAAGCGGAAGCGAAAGTTCGTGACGGTGTAGCGTTAGATCAGGCTGTAATCCCTTTGAATACTTTACGCAATGCTCGTGGGGTAGGAAATTATGATGTGACAGGAAAGACAAACGAAGCGGTCATTGATGAAATACTGATGGAGCGTCGTCGTGAACTTTGGGGAGAAGGCTTTGGTATCACTGATATTCTCCGTACCCAGAAAACGGTAGAACGTACGGCCTTATCCGAAGAAGTGCAGAAAACGGAAGTAGACTGCTGGCAGGAGGGAGGTAGCTTTGCAAAGAGAAATCCATTGGGACATTGGTTCCTCAGCTTCCCGAATGGCAAAGCGTTTAGTGAAAACAGTAGCTATTACCTGTATGCGATCCCTGAGAAGGAAATGAATGCAAACCCTAACTTATAATAAATAGCTCTCTTAATTTTTTGACTTTGACCTTAACTTGTGAGCCGGTATACGTCGTGATGACGCATACCGGCTGTTTTTATGCTGCTTTTTGCTTTTTCAAATTAGGTAAAAAGAAAGTGACTAATCCCAGCAGCGGCATATATGCACAGACATTATATACATATTCAATACTGGTTTTATCAGCCAAGTTGCCAAGAACGGCAGAAGCGACACCTGCAACTCCGAAGGCGAATCCGAAGAAAAGCCCTGATACTAATCCTAATTTGGTGGGCAGCAGTTCTTGCGCATAGAGCAGTATGGCAGGAAAGGCGGAGGAAAGCATTAACCCTACACAGAAGCTAAGCACAATGGTCCAAGTAAGATTAGCATGAGGCATAAGTAAAGCGAAAGGTGCTGCTCCCAGAATGGAAGCCCAGATAACATATTTCCGTCCGACGCGGTCGCCTATCGGACCGCCGATCAATGTTCCGATGGCAGTGGCAACTAAGAAAATAAATAAATATAGCTGCGATTCTTGTACGGTTACATTAAATTTATGAATCAGATAGAAAGTATAATAGCTGGTAAGACTTGCCATATAGATATATTTAGAGAAAATCAATATTAATAATATACCGATAGTGATAGCCGTCTTATCCATAGGCAGTGGGAGATGCACTGGCTTTCTGAGACTTACTATTTGCGCTTTCATCCGGTTTAGATAAGATTTGTACCATTTGCATATCGGATACATCACCCCAATAGCCGCTAAAGCGACAAATGAGAAAATGAAAAGATGGTCTCTGCCATAAGGAGCTACCAGTAAGGCTACCAATAATGGGCCTAATGAACCTCCGAAATTACCGCCAACCTGAAACAAGGATTGTGCGAGTCCACGTTTTCCACCCGAAGCGAGGAAAGTGATTCGGGACGCTTCCGGATGCAGTACGGAAGAACCGATACCAATTAAAAATACGGATAATAATATCCAGGGAAGATTGTCGGAGAATGCCAGACTGGTAAGTCCGACCATTGTAAAGCTCATTCCGATAGGCAAAGACCATGCAATGGGATACTTGTCAAAGATAATTCCGGTAATCGGCTGAAAAACAGATGCGGAAAGTTGATAAACTAATGTGATCAGTCCGATTTGCGCGAAGCTTAATCCCAAATCATCCTTGAACAATGGGTAAGCTGCCGAAACTACAGACTGCAAAAGGTCGTTGAGGCAGTGTGAAAGACTTAATGCAATTAAGATAGAGAACGTAATTTTCCCTACAGGCTGTTCTTGATTCTGTACCATAATACCTATTTCTATTGAAGTGTTCCTGAAAAAATTGCCTGCAAAGGTACGTAAACTTCCCGTTTCTCAATATATTTGCTACGATTAATTCTGTACGATATGAAGAAAGTGGTAGTAGCGATGGATTCTTTCAAAGGTTGTCTTTCCTCCACAGAGGCGGAAAAGGCTGCCGAAGAAGGCGTAAAACAAGTTTGTCCGGACTGTGAGGTCGTTTGTTTTCCGATAGCCGACGGAGGTGAAGGGATGCTCGATGTTTTGGTGGAAGCAACCGAAGGTGCATATCAAAAGGTAATTGCCGGTGATCCTTTGATGCGTCCGATAGAAACAGCTTATGGAGTTTCGGGCGATAAACGTATTGCCTTTATCGAAATGGCTGCAGTGAACGGGCTGCCATTATTATCGGCAACGGAACGGAATCCGATGCTGACTACTACTTATGGAACCGGTGAATTGATATTGCACGCGATTGAACATGGATACCGGGAATTTATAATTGGTATCGGAGGGAGTGCGACAAACGATGCCGGACTGGGTATGTTACAGGCATTAGGTTTCCGTTTTTACGATCAGAATGGAGAAATTTTGGGGAAGGGAGGTCAAATCTTGGATCAGATTGTCGCTATTGATTTTTCTTCTGTCCATCCGGCATTGAAAGATGCCCGTTTTACGATAGCATGTGATGTGCGAAATCCCTTTAGTGGTCCGGAAGGTGCCGCATACGTTTTTGCCCGCCAAAAAGGAGCTGACGGTGCTATGATTGAAAAACTGGATGCAGGTATGAAGAGGTTTTCCCGATTGATTCATTCAACTACCGGAAGAGAAATCACAGAGGTTGCCGGAGCGGGAGCCGCCGGTGGTTTGGGAGGAGCATTTCTGGCTTTTCTGAATGCGGAGTTGAAGCCGGGAATCGAATTATTGCTCCGGACATTGAAGTTTGATGAGAAAATAAAAGATGCCGATTTGATAATAACCGGAGAGGGAAGGGTAGACCGCCAATCTGTGATGGGAAAAGTTCCGTTCGGAATATTAGAAGAAGCGAACAAACAAGGCATACCGGTCATTGTTGTAGCAGGTAGCATAGCAGATACGGAAGTTTTGAATAAGGCCGGTTTTCGAGGTATCTTTTCCATTGTTCCTTCGCCTATGTCTTTGGAAGTAGCGATGAAACCGGAAGCCGCTAAGAATAATATTAGCCGGACTGTTGCTCAGATTATTTCTTTAGCAACCTTATAACTGTTCATATCTGTGTTATGCCATAAATAACCTCCTGCCTTTAATCAATTACTGTCTCGCTATGTTATTCTTGTTTCGTTCTACGTGGGTTATCTTTTAGTTCCACCTAGGTAGAACGAAAAAGAATAAGTATAAAAAAAGAATCGAAGATACTGTTCAACGGAATAACGTATGAAAGCCCCTTTATAGAAAAGAGAACGATCTAAGAAACAAGTTCCTGTCTGGATAGAAGGGGAGCTTCGGTCGTAAAAGTTCCTTTGAATAAAGTCTTAAAACTAAGGATTGTAAATTGTAGTTAATTCATTTTTGCCCTACCGAACTATTCTCTACACCTACTGTTGTTAAATAAAAAAAGGAGGATAAAATGGGCTTTATTTGGTATATTATTATTGGTATTGTGGCTGGGTTCCTCGCAGGTAAAATAATGCGCGGCGGAGGTTTTGGCCTTATTATAAATTTGTTACTTGGTATTCTCGGAGGAGTGCTGGGTGGTTGGGTATTTGCCCTTTTCGGACTGGCAGCTTCGGGATTGATCGGGAGTTTGATTACTTCTACTGTGGGGGCTATTCTGGTGTTATGGATTGCTTCTTTATTCTCGAAATCTAAATAATAATTTTATATAATTTATTTTTAATCTAAAAACAGAACTTAATTATGGAATGTAGACATGGAAATTTCTGGATTGGACTTGGAATTGGTTCAATTCTTGGTGCAGTAGCTTATCGTCTTTCACGTACAGCTAAAGCTAAACAGTTGGAAAGTGATATTTATAACGCTATTCACCGTATCGGTCGTGACGCTGAAATAGCAGCAGCTGAAGCAGAAAGAAAAGCAATGAATCTGGGCCTGAAAGCTGTTGAAACAGGAGCTAAAGTTGCAGATAAAGTAGCTGAAGAAGCTGACAAGGTAGTTGGAAAGGCAAAAGACAAATGGGAAAAATAATAGCCCTTGAAAGTGGTAATCGATTTTAATAGAACTGGTTACCACTTTCGATTTGTTCTGTTCTTCCTATTATTAAAGGCCTTTTTCACTTATTAAGAGTGATGTGTGCCCGTACACATTTTGCTTCTCATATACCTCTTTTCCATTCTTTCTGCAGATAAAAAGCTCTTCTTGCATGATACTTATTACTTTTCTAATAGATGTTTTATAGCTTTTCTGCTTAATATCTTATGTTTAACAACATGTGTGCACTTTGTGGTATTGCTTTAAATCGTTGATTTATAGTATTATATTAATAGTTTGTTATGATGTGTGTGCGCACACACTTTTGTTTAATTCAATAATTCATTTTACTTTTGTCGTTGAAAAACAAGATACTTATCAGTAAATGGATAAAGAATTCTCAAATATTCGTATTGTGGACATCGCCAAGATGGCGGGAGTCTCTGTCGGTACAGTAGACAGGGTAATTCATAATCGTGGACGGGTATCGGAAGAAAACAAGAAGAAAGTGCAGGCCATTCTGGAAATGGTTCATTATCAGCCGAACTTGATGGCACGTTCGTTGGCATCTAAAAAACAATACCATTTTGTTGCTATCATTCCCTCGTTCACTCACGGTGAATATTGGGAGGCTATTTCCGAAGGAATTGATAAAGCGGCTTCGGAAATGGAGTCGTATAATATAATTGTAACCAAGCTTTTCTTCGATCAATATAATAATAAAGCTTTTGATGATACTGTCCGTAATCTGCTGGACGGAAAAGTGGATGGAGTATTGATTGCTACGCTGTTTGCCGATTCTGTAATTCGTCTTTCTCAGGAGCTCGATAATAATGAGATCCCCTATGTGTATGTTGACTCTAATATTAAGGGGCAACATCAGCTTGCATATTTTGGAACGGAATCTTATGATGCCGGAGTGATTGCGGCCAGATTATTGACGGACAGACTCTCTTCCTCTTCTGACATTCTGATGGCACGAATTATCCATAGCGGAAAGAATGACTCCAATCAAGGAAAAAACAGGCGTGAAGGTTTCTGTCATTATCTGAAAGAAATAGGATTTGGTGGGAAGTTACACGAAGTAGAGTTGAAAATCAATGATTCTGTATATAACTTCATTAAACTTGACGAGCTTTTTGAAGCTAACTCTTCTATAAAAGGTGGTATTATTTTCAATTCAACCTGTTATATCTTGGGAAATTATCTGAAGGCACGGGGGATGAAGTCTGTTAAGCTGGTTGGCTACGACCTGATCGAAAGGAACACACAACTGCTTTCCGAAGGCGTCATTACCGCATTAGTAGCACAACGCCCCGAACGACAAGGATATGATGGCATCAAGTCATTGTGCAATCATCTGTTATTTAAGCAGAATCCTGAAAAAGTGAACCTGATGCCGATTGATATTCTTTTGAAAGAGAATCTGAAATATTATCTGAACAATAAATTATAAACCATATAAATAAAAAAAGAACCATGAACGAATTATTTAACGTAAAAGACAAAGTCGTTGTTATCACCGGTGGAGCCGGAATCTTGGGTAAAGGTATTGCTGCATATCTTGCAAAAGAAGGCGCGAAAGTTGTTGTGCTCGATAGAAGCGAAGAGGCTGGTAAAGCATTGGTAGAAAGTATCAAGGCAGAAGGTAATGAAGCGATGTTCCTGTACACTGACGTGATGGACAAAGAAGTGCTGGAAGGCAATAAAGTGGAAATAATGAAAGCCTATGGACGTATCGATGTATTGCTGAACGCCGCCGGAGGTAATATGGCAGGTGCAACCATCGCTCCGGACAAAACTTTCTTTGACTTACAGATCGATGCCTTTAAAAAGGTGGTAGACTTGAACCTGTTTGGTACAGTATTGCCCACAATGGTATTTGCCGAAATCATGGTAGAGCAAAAGAAAGGTTCTATCGTAAACTTCTGTTCAGAATCAGCTCTTCGTCCGTTGACCCGTGTAGTGGGTTACGGTGCTGCAAAAGCTGCTATCGCTAACTTTACTAAATATATGGCCGGTGAACTGGCTTTGAAATTCGGAAATGGTCTGCGCGTAAATGCCATTGCTCCGGGATTCTTCCTGACTGACCAGAACCGTACTTTATTGACGAATCCGGATGGCTCTCTGACCGACCGTTCTAAGACAATTCTGGCTCATACTCCATTTAACCGTTTCGGCGAACCGGAAGATCTTTATGGAACTATCCATTACCTGATCAGTGATGCTTCTAACTTCGTAACAGGCACAGTAGCTGTTATCGATGGCGGTTTCGATGCATTTTCTATCTAATACTTAATACTTCTTAATACTTATCATTATGTATTTATGTGAACAAACTTGGCGCTGGTATGGTCCGAATGACCCTGTAAGCTTGTGGGATATCAAACAGGCAGGCGCTACCGGTATAGTAAACGCTCTTCATCATATTCCGAATGGCGAAGTGTGGACAGTAGAAGAAATCATGAAGCGTAAGCAAATGATTGAAGAAGTGGGATTGACTTGGTCGGTGGTAGAAAGTGTACCTGTACACGAACATATTAAAACACAGACCGGTGATTTCATGAGATATATCGAAAATTATAAGGAAAGTATCCGCAATCTGGCTAAATGTGGTGTAATGGTAGTTACTTACAACTTTATGCCTGTATTGGACTGGACCCGTACAGACCTTGCCTATACAATGCCTGATGGCTCTAAAGCTCTTCGTTTTGAAAAAGCGGCTTTCGTTGCTTTCGATCTTTTCATCCTGAAACGTCCGAATGCGGAAAAAGACTATACTCCGGAAGAGATAGCTAAAGCAAAAGCTCGTTTCGAACAAATGAGTGAAGACGATAAGAATTTGTTGGTTCGTAATATGATTGCCGGACTTCCGGGATCAGAAGAAAGTTTCACTGTAGCACAGTTTCAGGAAGCACTAGATCGCTATAACGATATTGATGCAGAGAAACTTCGTGCGAATCTGATTTTCTTCTTGAAAGAGATAGCTCCTGTAGCTGATGAAGTAGGGGTGAAGCTGGTGATCCATCCGGACGATCCTCCTTATACAATCTTAGGCTTACCGCGTATCTTGAGTACGGAAGAAGACTTTAGGAAACTGATTGAAGCCGTTCCTAACGAGTCTAACGGCCTCTGCTTATGTACCGGTTCTTTCGGTGTCCGTGCTGACAATGACCTTGCAGGTATGATGGAGCGTTTTGGCGACCGTGTGAATTTTGTACACTTACGTAGCACGCAGCGTGACGAAGAAGGCAACTTCTACGAAGCAAACCATCTGGAAGGAAATGTGGATATGTACAATGTGATGAAGAGTTTGATTCTTCTGCAACAACGTCGTAAATGTTCTATTGCTATGCGTCCTGACCATGGCCATCAGATGATCGACGATTTGAAGAAGAAAACGAATCCGGGATATTCCTGCTTAGGTCGTCTTCGTGGACTGGCAGAACTTCGTGGTTTGGAAATGGGTATAGCCAAGTCTATACTTTAATCAGGATTTATAATTAGCACTGTATTATAAAGGCACTGCGGCTGTTATTGATTGTAATAAGGGCTGTAGTGTCTTTTATTTTGTTTACCTGATATCATTTATAGATTAAAACAGGCTTCCGGTGTGCAGGTCAACTTTAACCTTTTTCGGTTCGGGAATGATAAGAAGCGCTATCTGTGCACACGCTTCGGCATCAGCCAAAGCGTGGTGGTGATTGGTCAAATCATATCCGCACCGTGCTGCTACCGTGTGCAACTGATGATTGGGAAGTTCTTTCCCAAATACTTTTCGTGAAGTACGGCAGGTACAGTAAAACTTATAATTGGGATAAGTCATCTCGTATAACTCATGAACTGCTTTGAGGCAGCCTTCATCAAAAGGACTGTTGTGGGCAACAAGTGGCAAACCGTCTATGAGCGGCTTAATTTCAGCCCATACTTCCGGAAAGTCTTCCGCTTCTTCTGTATCACTGTAAGTCAGTCCATGAACAGCTGTGGTCCATTGAGTATAGTAATTGGGGCGGGGACGGATCAGTCGATAGATTTTGTTTATAATTTTTCCATTCCTTACAATAACAATTCCTACACTACATACACTGGTGCGTTTATCGTTGGCTGTTTCAAAGTCGATAGCTGCGAAGTTTTTCATTATTAACGATAAAAAAGGACGAGTTTCCCCGCCCTAAATGTTTTCACAACGGAATAATCCTTATTGCGATTTGCTTCAAATTAGTTTTGCAAAACTAACTAAATATATTTAGAAAACCAATAGTTTTATACAAAAAAAATAGTAGCTTTGGGAAAAATAATAATACGATGAAAAAAATATTAGGATTAGATTTGGGAACCAATAGTATAGGTTGGGCTGTGTTAAATGCTGCAGATGATAACTCTTTAAAATATATAGAAGCAGCTGGCAGTAGAATTATTCCGATGGATGCAGCTATATTAGGTGATTTTGATAGAGGTAATTCAATTTCTCAAACGGCAGAGCGAACAAGAATTCGTGGAATGCGTCATTTACGAGAACGATATTTGCTTCGTCGAGCAAGATTACATAGAATTCTGAATTTGTTAGGCTTCTTACCCTTTCATTATGCGCAAGACATAGATCGATATGGTAACTTTTCAGCTGATATGGAACCTAAAATAGCTTGGCGTAAAAATCTAGAAGGAGAATTAGAGTTTATTTTTATAGAATCATTTAATGAAATGCTGGAAGACTTTAGGAAAAATCAGCCCGAATTAGTCGCAGATAATAAGAAAGTACCTTATGATTGGGTGATTTATTATCTTCGTAAAAAGGCATTAGAAAAGAAAATATCTAAAGAAGAATTAGCTTGGATTCTTTTAAACTTTAATCAAAAGCGTGGATACTATCAATTACGTGGTGAAGATGACGATGAATCTATGAAAACTGCCAAGACACGGCAGTACTTTGATAAGCAAATTATTAAAAATATAATTGATACTAATCAGACTTATAAAGGGCAAAGAATACTTATTGTTGAGCTACAAAATGGAGATAAAGGTAAAATCTTTAAAAAAGAAATTCCAGACTGGATAGGGCAAGAAAAAAATATTATCGTTACTGTAGATATTGATAAAGATGGGAATGATAAATATGAGGAATCTGGGAGCTTGTCGTGTCGATTTAAAATTCCAACAGACGCAGAATGGGAATCCGAGTGGAAACTTATAAAGATGAAAACCCAAAAAGATTTGGATGAATCTAATAAAACAGTTGGTACTTATATATATGATTCGATTTTGCAAAATCCGACGCAGAAAGTACGTGGAAAATTAGTGCGTACAATTGAACGGAAATACTATAAAGCAGAACTTAAGCAAATATTGGAAAAACAAACTGAATTTCATTCGGAATTGCAGGATAAGGATTTATATATTGAGTGCTTGAACGAATTGTATTCTAATAATGATACCCATCGGAACGCGATTACTGACCGAGACTTTGTTTATTTGTTTATGAATGATATATTATTCTATCAGCGTCCACTTAAGAGTAAAAAGTCTTTAATTGATAACTGTCCATATGAAAGAAATATATATATAGATAAGGAGACGGGAGAGATAAAATATTCACCTATTAAATGTATTGCTAAATCACATCCGTTGTTTCAAGAGTTTCGTTTATGGAAATTTATATCTAGTATTAGAATTTATCAAAGAGAAAGTGTTGTTGAAGTTGTTGATAAACAGTTAGATTTATTTTCTTCACAATCAACTTCTGTTCAGAAATTAGTCACAGATGTAGATGTTACTGATAAATTTTTAACATGTGAGAATGATTATGTGGCTCTTTTTGAATGGCTGAATAAGAAGAAGATTATAGATCAAAAAGAATTTTTGAAATATCGTCCGTTTGGTCTAAAGGGAGATATAGATAATTATCGGTGGAATTATGTGGAAGATAAATCATATCCTTGTAATGAAACACATGCAATGATTTTGACTTATTTTGCAAAAGCAGGTATTTCAGAAGATATTCTAACTAAGGAAATGGAAGAAGCGCTATGGCATATTTTGTATTCTGTAGAAGACAGACAAGAAATTACGAAAGCTTTAAGAACCTTTGCTTCCAAGTATCATTTAAGTGATTCTTTTGTGAAGGTATTTAGCAATATTCCTCCTTTTAAAAAAGAGTATGGTTCTTATTCTGCTAAAGCGATAAAGAAATTACTTTCTTTAATGCGAATGGGAAAATATTGGAGTGAAGATGCTATTGATGTGAATACAAGAGAGCGCATAGATAAGATTGTAACGGGTGAATATGATGAGAAAATTAGAGATAGAGTAAGGGAGAAAACTATCCGATTGAATGATATCAGGCATTTCCGTGCATTACCGGATTGGTTGGCATGCTATGTTGTATACGACCGTCATTCGGAAACTAGAGAAATAACTGAATGGAAATCTCCAGAAGAAATAGATGAATATATACGGAATTTTAAACAGCATTCACTAAGAAATCCGATAGTAGAGCAGGTGATCACAGAAACATTGCGTACTGTGCGTGACATCTGGAAACAGGTAGGTTGTATTGACGAAATTCACGTGGAATTAGGCCGTGAAATGAAGAACCCTGCTGATAAAAGAAAGAGAATTACATCACAGATAATCGAAAATGAGAATGCAAATTTACGAGTGAAAGCTTTGCTTACAGAGTTTGTGAATCCTGAGTTTGAGATAGAAAATGTACGCCCTTATTCGTTGAGCCAGCAGGATATTTTACGTATTTATGAGGATGGAGTATTAAACAGTGTAGCGGAAGTACCTGGCGATATAGCGGGAATATTGAAAAAGTTCAATGAGAATGATGCAAAGAAGCGTCCTACAACAAGTGAAATTCTTCGCTATAAACTATGGCTTGAGCAAAAATATCGTTCGCCTTATACTGGTGAAATGATTCCTCTCAGTAAATTGTTTACATCAGCTTACGAGATTGAGCACGTTATTCCACAATCGCGATATTTCGACGATTCTTTTAGTAATAAGGTAATTTGTGAAGCGGAGGTAAATAAACTTAAAGACAATGCGTTGGGTTATGAGTTTATAAAGAAACATCATGGGGAAAAAGTAGAATTGGGATTTGGTAAGATAGTAGAAATATTTTCAGTTAGTGTATATGAACAATTTGTGAAGGATAATTATTCGCGAAATCGTGGGAAAATGAAAAAACTATTGATGGATGAAATACCGGAGCAATTTATAGAACGTCAATTGAACGACAGTCGTTATATTAGTAAAGTTGTTAAGACATTATTATCCAATGTTGTTCGTGAAAAGGCGGAGCAGGAAGCTGTTTCGAAGAATGTTATTGTTTGTACAGGAGGTGTAACTGATCGCTTAAAGAAAGATTGGGGAATAAATGATGTTTGGAATAAAATAGTGTTACCTCGTTTCCTGCGTTTGAATGAGTTGACAAATTCGACTAATTTTACAGCGAAAAATGCTGCTGGTAATGAGATTCCTGCGATGCCGCTTGAATTACAAAAAGGATTTAATAAAAAAAGAATAGATCATCGACATCATGCGATGGATGCTATTGTGATTGCATGTGCTAATCGTAATATTGTTAATTATTTGAATAATGAATCTGCAAGTAGAAAGGCTAAGATAAGCCGTCATGACTTACAAGCTATTCTATGTGATAAGGTGAGGACAGATGATAAAGGAAATTATCAATGGAGGGTTAAAAAGCCATGGGATACATTTACACAGGATGTATATGTTGCATTGGAAAATATAATTGTTAGTTTTAAACAAAATCTACGTGTTATAAATAAAACGAGTAATTATTATTGGCATTACGAGAACGGAAAGAAAGTTCTAGTAAAACAAGTAAAAGGTGATAGTTGGGCTATTCGTAAAACAATGCATAAAGACACTGTATTTGGAGAGGTGAATTTGCGTAAAGTGAAATCGGTATCTTTAAATGAGGCGCTTAAGAATCCACAGTTTATTGTGGAAAAGGACTTAAAAAGACAATTGTTATCTTTACTTCAACAGAATTTTGATATAAAGAAAATAAAAAAATACTTTGAGGAGCATAAAGATATATGGAGTGATATATCTTTGTCTAAGATGAATATATACTATTTTACAAAAGAAACTAAGGACCGGTATTTTGCAACTCGCAAACCTTTGGATGCAAGTTTTGATAAAAAGAAAATAGAAAGTTGCATCACAGATACTGGAATCCAGCAAATATTACTTCGTCATTTAGAATTAAAAGAAAATGATCCGGAGCGAGCTTTTTCACCAGATGGCATTGACGAAATGAATCGCAATATTATTCAACTGAATAAAGGTAAAGGTCATCATCCCATAGCTAAAGTTCGCGTTTATGAAAAGGCTGATAAGTTTGAGGTAGGACAGCGAGGCAACAAATCTTCTAAATTTGTGGAAGCAGCAAAAGGGACAAATTTATTCTTTGCTGTGTATGAAACTGAATATCCGGATGAAAAAACGAATTCTATTGTACGTAAAAGAAATTATGCAACAATACCTTTGAATATTGCTATTGAAAGACAGAAAAGAGGATTATCTACAGCTCCAGAAGATGAGAAAGGAAATGTCCCCTCTTTTGTCTTATCACCTAATGATTTAGTTTATCTTCCTACTTCTGAAGATATCGTGAATGGTCATATTACTCAACCGATAGATAAAAGTAGGATTTATAAAATGGTCTCTTCTTCTGGAAGTCAATGTTTTTTTATAAAGCATAATATAGCTAATATAATTGTTGATAAATACGAATTTTCACCTCTTAATAAAATGGAAAGGGCAATCTCCAATGAGATGATTAAGGAGATTTGTATTCCTGTTAAAGTTGATAGGTTGGGAAATATTGTCAAATTAGGTAAATCTGAATAGTGTTAGTTCTTAATTTTGAAATGATCTAAATAGTAAGCTTATATTCAATGGAAGAAAACAAGAAAGGTGAGATACTTTTATATCAAACAATAGATGGAGTTTCTAAAATAGAAGTGACTGTATATAATGATATAGTATGGTTGCTAGATCAGGTGGCAGAGCTATTTCAACGTAATAAGTCAACAATATCGCTTCATATTAAAAATATATTTGATTGTGGTGAACTACAGATAGATTCAACTGTTGCAAAATTTGCAACAGTTCAAAAAGAAGGTTTGTATAAAGTAGCATTTGTTTTAGGTAGAAATTCATTTTATTGAAAATTAAAAAAAGAGCGAAAAAAAATGAAGATATAGGATACGTTATAATTATTATACTATTTAACGCTGTATTCAATGGCTCAAAGATACTAATTTGAAAGCAAATCACAACACCTAAGGTTCTTACAACTGCCATAATTTGCTGTATTCAATGGCTCAAAGATACTAATTTGAAAGCAAATCACAACTACCCTTTATTGCTCCGCGTGGATGTTTCTGCTGTATTCAATGGCTCAAAGATACTAATTTGAAAGCAAATCACAACTGAGTGTTATTGTTGCTTTTGTCGCATCTGGCTGTATTCAATGGCTCAAAGATACTAATTTGAAAGCAAATCACAACTAATACCTATATTTATCTATGCATCAATGCGCTGTATTCAATGGCTCAAAGATACTAATTTGAAAGCAAATCACAACACATTAAGGTGGTTCGTAATCTTGATACCGCTGTATTCAATGGCTCAAAGATACTAATTTGA
>NZ_KV804514.1:82581-83134 GCF_001811315.1 Bacteroides sp. HMSC067B03
CAAAGATACTAATTTGAAAGCAAATCACAACTAAATTTGTAGCGTAATCAAAAAGATAACAGCTGTATTCAATGGCTCAAAGATACTAATTTGAAAGCAAATCACAACAGCTATCACAAATGTATTCCTAAAATATGGCTGTATTCAATGGCTCAAAGATACTAATTTGAAAGCAAATCACAACAAAGCGTCTACGTATACGCTTGACTCGTCGCTGTATTCAATGGCTCAAAGATACTAATTTGAAAGCAAATCACAACTCGTGATATTGACATGAATGCTATTACTCGCTGTATTCAATGGCTCAAAGATACTAATTTGAAAGCAAATCACAACGATATTCAGCCTCTCCCAAACCTGTACGGAGCTGTATTCAATGGCTCAAAGATACTAATTTGAAAGCAAATCACAACCCCGTACTCGTCCTGTTCAGACCTCGGCTTGCTGTATTCAATGGCTCAAAGATACTAATTTGAAAGCAAATCACAACTGCAGCGCTCACAGCGCCCGAAAGGCTCGTGCTGTATTCAATGGCTCAAAGATACTAATTTGA
>NZ_KV804514.1:83234-83556 GCF_001811315.1 Bacteroides sp. HMSC067B03
AAAGATACTAATTTGAAAGCAAATCACAACACCTTTATCATCCTTTGTGGTTTTCTTAGGCTGTATTCAATGGCTCAAAGATACTAATTTGAAAGCAAATCACAACTATATCGGCGGTCTGGACACATCAGGAAAGGCTGTATTCAATGGCTCAAAGATACTAATTTGAAAGCAAATCACAACTGATAAGCTAATTCAAGTTTTTCTTGAATAGCTGTATTCAATGGCTCAAAGATACTAATTTGAAAGCAAATCACAACTGATAGACTTAGACGGTACAATTGAAGAAGCTGTATTCAATGGCTCAAAGATACTAATTTGA
>NZ_KV804514.1:83656-89332 GCF_001811315.1 Bacteroides sp. HMSC067B03
AAGATACTAATTTGAAAGCAAATCACAACAAAGCAAGTTGCGTAAAAAAAGAGATGGCGCTGTATTCAATGGCTCAAATTTAGATATAAATTGCGATTTATATGCCAGTGTAATAAGAAAAAGTCAAGCCCACCCCTATCTTTATGGCGTGAGAGGTATCGATGGACGAGCCTCAAAATAAATGTTTGACGAGCTCATAGTCTCAAAAATGTTATCTCCAATGAGAATAGTATGTGGTCTTGACGTTCACAAAGATAGTGTATTTGCCTGTATCTTGAATGATAATGGCGACAAACTAGAATTCAAATATGGTGTTTTGACGCCTGAGTTGGAAGAGTTACATCAAGTTAGTGAACTCTTATTTCATCAAGTAGTTGCCTGGTAGGAAGAGTGATGTCCGTGATGCGGCTTGGATTGCGGAATGTACCATGAAGGATTTGATCCGTGGAAGTTTTGTTTCCGGCACTATTGTTCAGCGTATGCGGCAATATAACCGTCGTATATTTTACTTAAATAAAGAAATCGTTTACAAGCTTACTAAATTGGTCGCTGTTCTTCAATATTGTAACATTCGCATAAGTAACTATGTTTCCTCGACCGATAGCAAAACTACAAAGAAGTAGTCCGTCTTATTTCAGAAGCTATCAACGATGCCAATTATCTTTCCTGTGTTATTCATGGGCGCACAGTAAACCGTGTGGGTAAAGATGTTATTATCAACTAATTGACGTGCGCCATATCGGAAGTTGACATTGATTTAATTGGTCAGTATCTGGAAGAAATAGATCTTTTTCAGAGGCATAAGCAAGAGAAGCTGACTCAAATGTGCCAGAATGAATTTCCCAAAGAGTTTGAAAATCTCCAGACTATCCCGGGAGTCAAGGAACGTTCCGCCGCCTCCATATTAGCAGAAATAGGAGCGGACATGAAAATGTTTACCGCATCATCCCTAGTGTCATGGTGCGGCTTCAAACCTCGAAATGAAGAGAGTGTAGGAGAAATCAAATCGCGTAGAATCCGCATGGTAATAAATATATTCGAAAGATAATGATTGAATGTGCGTGGGGTGCAGCAAAACCCAGAACTGTTTCTTCTCGAAATTTAGTTATACACAAACTGTTATCAGAAAGAAAAATGCTATGAAAGTCAAAGTGGCTGTCGCTAGAAAAATGTAAATGGCTATTTGGTATGTATTATCAGAAAGCAAGCCTTATATCGATTATAAGAAGCCTGATACAATAGGCTACTCATAATATACCGCTTATTGTAAGGCCAGTATCTTTGTGGTAGTTTTTTGACACCGTCTTGTAAATAGACTGATGCTTTGCGGCTTAGGATGCCAGTGCTGGGACGTGAGAGCCCGAAGAGGAAAACGAAGAATAAAAAGCAGCAAGACTACCCTGCTAAAGGTGCCCAAGAAACTCCATGTGCCTCAAAGAAGAAGAAAAGACAAGCGGGAGGCATAAAGACAGGCGTGATCTTGACTTAAATTCGTTTTCTTAGAGAAAAGATACTAATTTTGAAAGTAAATCACAACATGCTCTATATCTATTTGGGTATGTTTTAATAGATTGAAAACTCTGTTTCCATCGAATCTTTTTTATATGTCAATCCATGGATTTTTGTCATCCACTGAATATAATAATTGGGAGCCGGACGAATCATTCGGTATATCTTATCTACAATTTTCCCTCCTCTGACAATGACTACCCCAATGCTATATACACTGGTAAGTTTACCGTTGGCCGTTTCAAAGTTGATAGCTGCGAAGTTTTCCATTATTTCCGATGTTTTTAATTGTAAATATACAAATTAGCATTTATTCTCTTTATATTTGCGTATAAAATATACCGATGTACACAGAATATCAGCCCTCTTACTTACTTGCTCCCTATATCGATAATTATTGGGAATTTAAGGGAAAACCGGAATATGGTATGCGTATCCATATTTTGCCGGATGGTTGTACCGATTTTATTTTTACGTTGGGAGATGTGGTGAGTACGGTCAAAGAAGAAACGCTGGTCATGCAGCCTTATAGTGCTTACTTTGTAGGTCCGATGACGAAGTATTCGGAACTTGTTACTTATGCCGAATCTGTACATCAGTTCGGTGTCCGTTTTCTGCCTTGCGGATTATCCTGTTTTACAAAGTTACCTTTGCATGAATTTGCGAACCACAGAATCAGTACGAATGAGATGCAGGCAGTTTTCGATATTACCTTTATTGAAAGGTTGTGTGAGCAAAACCACGTGCAAGGCAGGATTCAGGTCGTTGAAGAATATCTCTTGACGTATCTTGCACATAATTACCAGCCTGTTGACTCTCAGGTTGCTGTAGCGGTGGATATGATCAATCAATCCGGTGGAAAACGTACGGTTCGCAGTCTGATGAATGAGGTATGCTTGTGCCAACGTCATTTTGAACGGAAATTTAAGCACTGCACCGGGTTTACCCCTAAAGAATATAGCCGCATTGTTAAGTTCAGAAATGCAGTGGAATTACTGAGGAATACGACATCTGTCAATTTACTGACTACTGCTATTGATACCGGGTATTATGATTTGGCGCATTTCTCAAAAGAAATCAAGTCATTGTCGGGCAATACACCTTCATCGTTTCTCTCGCTTACGGTTCCGGAAGATAGAACGCTGACATATATCGAGCCGTAGATCCCAATGAGTGAAAGTCGATTTTTTACAACAGAACGGTCTCATGTACTCTTATCTTTGTAGCGAAATATATAAATACAATAAGAGTATGTCAACAAAAACGATGAAAGAGAAAGCTGCGGAATTATTGCGGAAATGTGAAGTTGTAGTGCTGTCTTCCGTGAATAAAGAAGGTTATCCGCGTCCTGTACCAATGAGTAAAATCGCAGCGGAAGGGATTTCTGCTATCTGGATGTCTACCGGAGCAAATTCATTAAAGACGATTGATTTCTTGTCAAATCCGAAAGCCGGATTATGCTTTCAGGAAAAGGGGGACAGTGTGGCATTGATGGGAGAGGTGGAAGTCGTAACGGACGAGAAGTTAAAGAAGGAACTCTGGCAGGACTGGTTTATCGAACATTTTCCCGGTGGTCCTACAGATCCGGGGTATGTATTGCTGAAATTCACAGCCAATCACGCGACTTACTGGATTGAAGGTACTTTTATTCATAAAAAGCTTAATTAATCTTGTTGTAGAGTGATTGTGAAATACCGGACTTGATGAGTATCGGTACACTTGTATGAGAAAAAAGAGAAAAACAGATCCTCTTACAGACGGATTGTTCTTCTCTTTTATGTTTGGACTGAATGATTTATTTCGTCAGCCTGAAACTCATTTAGAATTCAAACTTTTCCAGCTTCATTTCAGCTAATTCCTGAATGATACCTACGTATTGGGCAAAATGAGCGGATTTCTCATGAGCTGCCAATACTTCGGCATTCTGCCATGTTTCGCAAATCATGAAAACATCACGGCGGGTACTACTTTCAAAAGTATCATAAGCAATACATCCTTCTTCTTTCAAAGAACAAGCTGTCAGTTCTTTTGCTGCTTCAATCGCTTTTTCGCGGTTTGTTTCGTTTACACGAACAAAAACATTTAATCTGATCATAGTCTTTTTGTTATTTATATGATTAAAAAGAACGGTTTCATCACTGTGTCTGTGAAGAACCGAAGGCAAAGATACAATTTTTCTGTAGCTTCCAACAGGCTGTTTTCAAAATTTCATATAAACTTCACATAATCAAAAAAAACGGTTATATTTGCATCTAAATTCTAAAAGCAGCTATTTTGGGCACAATTCTTAAATTTGTTATAGCTTACTATTAGCCTCATAAACCACAGGCTAATTTCTTTTGTTTGAGTAGTTCTACTTGAACCGGTTTTTCATTTTATCAATTTTATTATTCACTGTATCGGTTTTTACAACGGATGCAATTGGGTATTCAGGCTTTTAGTCAGATTCCTTTTGACGGTCAGAAAGCTGCGGATACATGGAGAATGAATGGAAAATTTCGTAAGAAATACTAAGCTGAACATAGAAGAAGAAATAAAAAGGATAGAGCAACAGCCGATTGAAACTCTTGATAAGATAAAGAAGATCATCGATGTCATACAGGTTTCGCTTGCTTTGCTGAAAACGGCCGTTATCGGATATCAATTTCAAAATCCTGAAGAAGAGATTCTTTTCTTTAAGGTCTGGAAACCGCAGATTTCCGGGCTGCTGATGTTTTATGTCCGTTTATATCAGATTGAAAAGAACCGTGCTGACAAGTCCCTGTCAGTCCAATGCAGATATTTAAAGATGGAACTGGAGAATATACAGAAGTCTTTTTTGAATAATAGCTTTTATGATTATTACCGTGCCGGTCAGACTGTACTTGACAACCAATATTTTATCCGTGCGAATTATGATATTCTTTCTGACATTCATTATCATTTGCTGGACAGGGATTCCTCTTTTACCACTTTGCACGATTCAAGTGTCGCAATGATTCTGGCAAATCAGCATTTGATAGAATATATATCGGGTGAAATAGATTCGCTATCGGAAAAATTACAGTTTAAATTCATCTCCATAGTAGACAGTAAGTTGCTGCAATGGACGGATAGTAAAGTGGCTTTGGTGGAATTTATTTATGCACTGTATGCAGGGAAATGCTTTAATAATGGAAATACCAGTCTGAAGGACATTGCTTTCTGTTGTGAGGCTCTTTTCAATATTGAGATTGGCGACTTTTATCGTATCTTCCTGGAAATCAGAAACCGGAAGAAGAGCCGAACACAATTTCTGGATAAGTTGAAGGATAAAATACAAAAGATGATGGACGAACTTGACGGATAAATTTCATGGTATCTTGTGACATCTTGTGAATTTTACAAATGGCTTATATCCAACTTTGCGGAGACAAATAATTGATTCACAAAGAAAGATAACAGATTTGTATATTTATGGATGCAACATTTACCTGGGAGATAAAAGCAAAGAACTCTCCTTTATTAATTAAGAAATGCAGTCATTGTGATAGTGACCGATTCTATTGTAGTGATAAATTTAGAATGAATGCGCAGAAGAAGAACATTGATGTCTGGCTGATATATAGATGTGTGAAATGTGATCATACGTGCAATATTACTTTGCTGTCGCGTACCAAACCGGATCTGATAGATAAAACTCTGTTTCACAGCTTTTCCATGAATGATTGGAAAGCGGCCTGGAAATATGCTTTTTCAACCGAACTTGCCGGCAGGAATAATCTGAAACCAGATTATGATAGTGTGGAGTATGAGGTTGCAGGGCATTTTTCAAAAGAAGATATAGCTCATGTATCTGATGAGACAATAAAGATTCAGGTCAGATGTGAGTTTGAGTTTAATCTGAAACTGTCCTCCTTATTAAAAAGGAATTTTCTTCTCTCCAGTACTCGGTTAAAGCGCTTGTTCGAACAGGGAGCGATTTCGCTTCTTTCCGGTAAAGTACCACAGAAATATAAAGTAAAGGATGGGGATATCATATTGATAGACAAAGAATATTTGCTTGGTATGATGGATTTTGTTGATAGCTTTATTGCAAAATAGGGCATTGATTAATTTATTATTACTACTTTTGTTTTATGAGGAATAGATGAGTTCATAAACTAAGTAATATTACTAAAGTTTCCCACCCCTTAAAACACTAACTTT